>DLVK01000338.1:0-5429 GCA_003444235.1 Rhodospirillaceae bacterium | reverse complement strand
CTTAGCACTCATACCCTTCGGCGGCCCACCGACGATCGCGCGATCACGTGGGGCCAAATAGAGCACCAAGACCACCGCGACTACGATGCAAGGTATTCCGCCAACGAGGGCGACCGGCTCCCAAAGTTCCTTACCCGCAGCGGTCACGAAAATATGGCCCAGAAGAAAACCGGCAATCAGCGGGAATACCGCATCGCCCACATTTGCGGCCACAACATGAAAGGAAAACACGAAGCTGCGCCGATCACCGTAATGCTTGGCGAGATACGAGAAGGCTGCCGGATGCCAAGCCTGATTACCCATACCGGCGAAGGCCCAGCCGACCGCCAACAAAACGAACAAGGTGAAGCCATCCGCTACATAACCCGCGAGACCCGCGATGATGATACCGCCACCCGCCATCAGCACCGAGGCGAGCTGAACCCCGACGCGCTTGCCCGCAGCATCGACCCAATAACCACTGACGAAATTCGCCAAGAACGCAGCGATGTAATAGATCGTCCCGAGACTGGCCGCCTCGGTATAGCTCAGCCCTCCATCCTGGCGGATATAGGGCAACAGCATGATGGTGGCCGCGAAGACGAAATGGGTCACCCCATGGCCGGTGCATAGCAACGCGAAGGCCCCGTTGCCGGGCACCCACTGCCTGCCGTTTTCCGCATTCACCGCCATCGAGGAGTCCTTATGCGCTAGAGGTTATTCGGCAGGAATATCCGCCGGATTGTTTTTCGGCAACAACACCGTCAGGAAATTTGCCGCCAGCATAACCGCAGCGAGGAAATAAAACACATGCAACATGCCGTAGGTGTCGGCGATCCAGCCGCCGACGACCGGCGTGACAGCATTCGCCGCCGCCTGCATGCTGAACATCACACTGGTCGCGGAGCCGCGAAACTCGTTCGGCACGAGATCGACGATCCACCGCTGCAAGACCGGCCGGATCGCAAACAACACGAAGCCCACAAGCGAAATGCAAACGATGTAGGCAGTCGGGTCCGTCACCAGCGTCGCGCCTACAATCGCCACCGAGGTAATGGTGATGCAAACGAACAGCACAGGGCGTGGACCATATCGGTCTGCCGTATATCCCCCGACAGGCGTAGCAACTCCGCCGGTCACTTGCATCAGCAACATGGCAGTGCCCATCAGGGCGGCGCTCACGCCGAGGACATCGATCAGGTAAAGCGGGATAAAGACGAGCAAGCCGTTCTGCGCCATGGTGCGAAGAGCACTCACCATACAGACCATCATCGCCGGCATATTCTTTAAAAGTCGAATATAGCCGGATATATAGTCGCCGAGCCCCATGTCGCCGCCCTGCCCCGCGCGGGCGGTACGTTCCTTCGGCAACAACATGATGAGCATCGCCAGCGCAACCAAGAACCCCGGCACCGACCCGGCAATCGCGGCCAGCTGCCACGATCCGAGCAATGCCACGACCAAACCGCCAATTTGGAACGCCAGCGCCTCACCTATATTGGCGCAGACAACATGGATCGAAAACACCATGCCCTTCGCCTTTTCGTATTCCTCGGCAAGATAGGCGAAAGCCGGCGGGTGCCAGCCCTGCACGCCAATGGCCATAAATCCCGTGGCGATGCAAATCAGGAAAAGCGTACTGGACAGGCCCAGCGCCAACGACGTCGCGCCGCAGATCAGTGCGGACAAAACCATGAACACAATTCTGCGACCGCTCATATCGACCGCGAGGCCGGTAGCGAAATTGGCGAAGAAGCCGGATATGTGAAACACCGCAACAATCAAACCTGCCTCGGTATAGGTCAGCTCCAGTGCCTGCTTGATGAAAGGCACCAGGATAACCAACGTGCCGAAGGTGTAGTGAGTTACCCCATGGCCGAGCGAGAGCAAGATTGCCGGCGCCACGGGCTTGCCGTCGAAAGCGGAATGATTCTGCGATACCGCCATCGCCCTACTCCGCCGCCTGCGCTGCCGGCCCGGAGGATCGCGGCGTATCGGGAATGAAGAATGTCACCGCGTTGGCGAGCAACAGCATACCGGCGATGGCATAGAACACGAATTCGAGCCCATAAGCATCGGCAAGCCAACCGCCAACTAAGGGCGAGAGCATGCCGAGCAGGCCCTGCACGAGAAACATCAAACTCATCGATGAGGCCGCCATATCCTGCGGCACTGCGTCCATCATCCAGCTTTGACTGATCGGCCGCATGGCATAGGTAACGAAACCGAGTACCGCCATCCCCAAAACGAAGATGATCCTGTCTTCGATAAAGGTGAGCCCGACCATCGCTGCCGACGTAACGAATAACACCACCACCAACATACGGCGGCGGCCGTAGCGGTCCGCCGCAACGCCCGCCACGGGCGCTGCCACCATGCCGCCATGCTGCATGATGAAGAGCGCCCAGCCCATCATGGCGGCCCCCATGCCGAGCACGTCTTTCATGAACAACGGCAGGAAAGTGCGGAGCAACACCTGACCGGCGGAGCGAATGCCCGCCATCAAGGACAAGCCAACCACGACCGGATTGCGTAACAGTTCGGCCAGACCGGCAAAATACGCGCCGAGCGATTGGCCGCTCTCGACCTCCCCGGCCACGGGTGTGTCCTTTTTGATCAACAGGGCGAAGAGCAGGAAGGCAATTACGATGGTTGGGATACCAACGCCGATGGCGGTGGTCTGCCAGCTCAGCCCGGCAATCAAATAACCGGCAATCAACGGCCCATATGCCTCACCGATGTTCGAGCCCATGCCGTGCACGCCGAGTGCCAAGCCGCGATTCCTCGGGTATTCCTCGGATACGAAGGCAATTGCCGGCGGATGCCAGAAATTCGCTGCACCGCCCATCAGCAGGGCCAACAGCGCAATTAGCTGAAAATCTTCGGCTAGGCCGAGAACCGCTATCGAGCTGCCAATAACGATAAGCGCGCCGGTCTGAAAGACGACCCGGCGGCCGGTGATGTCCACCGCCGGACCGCTGACGATGGAACCCACGAAAAACCCGCCCTGGTAGGTCGCCGCAAGCCAACCCGCCTCGGCATAGGTCAGCCCCAACTCGACGCGAATGAACGGCAGCATGAGATAGAAGATCGCCGACACCCAATGGGTTGCCGCATGGCCGAGACAGAGCAGCCACGCATTGCCGGGATTCGGCAACCGGAATGCCGATAGGAAGCCGGGTGAAGCCAAAGGGATTGTCCTGATTACGAAATTGCGGGCCGCAGCTTAAGCGCCGGACCCTGCCTTGCCAAGTATAGAGTGATTGTTTCCCGCAAATACGTCGTCGCGGAAGCCGCTCGGGATTTGCTACTCGGCAGCTTGATGTTTTTCCGGCTCCGGCACGAGAAAGGTCAGCGCGTTGGCGAGGAGAAGCAGGATGGCGATGCCGTAGAAGACCGTCAGCAACCCGTAATGGTCTGCGACCCATCCGCCCAATGGCGGTGCCGCGAGCCCGAAGGTGGACTGGATGACCGAACGTACGGCGACGCTGGTGCCGTGCAGGTTCCGGGGCACCATGTCCAAAATCCAGCTCTGGGTCACCGGACGGGTGCCATAAAGGGTAAAGCCGAGGCAGCCAATACCGACAACGAACAAAACGTCATTGCCGACGACGGTTAGGCCGAGAATGATCGCCGTGCCGGCCAACAGCGCGATCACGAGGATCGGCTTGCGCCCAAAATGATCCGAGGCCACGCCGCCGACCGGATTCGCGATCATGCCGCCCACATGCATGACCGCATAGACGGTGCCGATCAACGACGCGCTGGCACCCATCATGTCGCGCATATAGAGCGGCACGAAGGTGCGAACCAGCAATTGCGCCGTCGAGCGAATCCCCATCATGCAGCACAGCACCATGACGCCGAAGTCCTTCAATAGCCCGGTAAAGCCGTCGATATACTGCTTCGAAGACATGCCCTGGGGCTTTTCGGAATCCGTGTGCTTGTCTTTCGGCAGCAAAAAAATGAACAGAATGAAGGCGGCGATGATCGCCGCGACCGCCGGCACCAGCGCGCCCATTTTCCAGCTCTCCGCCGGGATCGCGAACCAGCCCGTCGTCGCGGTGATGACGACACCGGCGATCAACGGTCCGACCGCCTCGCCGATATTCGCGCCCATGCCGTGAAGGCCAACCACGTAACCCCAATTGGAGGTGTAATAGAACGACAGGAACGCGGTTGCCGGCGCATGCCAGAATTGCGTCATCCCGCCGATCAAGGCGGCCAGCAGGCAAAACATCGTGAAATCGGGCGATACGGTGAGCGCGGCCATGGCGAGCCCGCCGATTACCAACGCCAGAACCTGAAAGATGACCCGCCGCCCGGTCATGTCCACCACCGGCCCGCTGGCAAGGCTGAAAACCAGAACTCCCGCCTCGAACGAGGTCAGCAGCCAGCCGATCTGTAAGTAGCTAAATCCGTACGACTCCCGCACAAACGGCAGCAGAACGTAGAACACGCCTATCATCCAATGGGTCGCCCCATGCCCCGCCAGCATACCGAGCGCAGGCCCGGGATCGGGAAGTTTGAAAGCGGAGAGGAGTTTGGACATAGGTATTCCCTACATCATTCGATTGGCTTTGTCGCCTTATCGTCCGGCAGCAAATAGACCAGACAATTGGCGATCAGGAAGATGCCTGCGAAGAGGTAAAAGATCGTCGCCAGCCCATAGGCATCGGCGATAATGCCGGCTATCGCGGGCGTCGCGGCGCTTAGGATCGATTGGGTGGTGAACATGAGATTGGTGCCCGAGCCTCGAAACTGGGGCGGCATGATGTCCATCATCCAGCTCATCATCACCGGCCGTAAGCCGAACATGGAAAGTCCCAGCATCGCGACCCCGAAGACGAGGGCAGTCTCGCTTTGGATGAAGGTCAACATGATGACGAAGATGACGGTAAAGCTGAGGGCGAGCATGGCAATGCGGCGGCGGCCAAATCGGTCCGATGCCATGCCCGCGGGCACCGCCGCGACCGTGCCCCCGAGATTCATCACCAGCAGCAAGAATCCGCCATAGGCGAGGTCCAGACCCAAAATATCCACCACGTAGAACGGAAGGAAATTGCGAATACCGCCCTGGGCCGCGCTGCGCAGCCCCGTGATCGCGGCAATACCGAGCACGGTCCGGTTATTGAATTGGCTCCAAATGCCCTGAAGATAGGTCCGTAAATCCATACCGCCGTCGCTCGCGCGCCGCTCTATCGGATCACGGATGCCGAGGAAATAGATGATGAACGGCAGCACCGCGAGGCCCGGCACCGCCAACATCAAGGTGACGTCCCGCCAGCCCCAACCGAAGCTGACACCGAGCACCGTGCCCGAAACCAATATCCCCGTAACGAACGGCCCGGCACTATCGCCGATGCTGGCGAACAGAGCGTGGATCGACATCACATAGCCGCGATTCTTCTCGTAGCGCGTGGTCAAATAGGGAATGGCGCCCGGATGCC
>DLVK01000373.1:0-4571 GCA_003444235.1 Rhodospirillaceae bacterium | reverse complement strand
CTACGCGCATCTGTATGGCCTGCCGGTCACCGGGCTGCGTTTTTTCACCGTATACGGCCCCTGGGGGCGTCCGGATATGGCGTACTTCAGTTTTACCCGGGATATTCTCGCCGGCAAAACCATTAATGTGTTTAACCACGGCAAAATGCAGCGCGACTTTACCTATATCGACGATATCGTCACCGGAGTGTTGTCCTGCCTCGATCACCCGCCGGCGGAGTCCGAAGACAACCCGCCGCATGCGCTCTACAACATCGGAAACAACAAGCCCGAACCTTTGATGCGCTTCATAGAGACTTTGGAAGATGCGGTCGGCAAAAAAGCCGAAATGAATTTCCTTCCGATGCAACCGGGCGACATCAAAGCGACCTACGCAGATATCGCGGCAATGCAAAGAGATTTTGATTTCGCCCCGGCGACGCCAATCGATGCCGGAATTCCGAAATTCGTCGAGTGGTTCCGCAAATTTCACGGAGTTTGATCGATGGCAACCAATGCATCGAAGAAGGTAATTTTCGCTGCCTTGTTCGGCAATCTGCTCATCGCAATTACCAAATTCGCCGCCAGCATCTTCACCGCCAGTTCGGCCATGCTGAGCGAAGCAATCCATTCCCTGGTCGACACTGGCAATCAGGTTTTGTTGCTCTACGGGCTCCGCCGGTCCACCAGACCCGCCGACGAAATGCACCCGTTCGGTTACGGCAAGGAACTTTATTTCTGGGCGTTCGTAGTAGCGATAATCGTATTTGCCGTCGGAGCCGGCGTTTCGGCCTATGAAGGCATCCATCGGGTGATGAATCCGGTTCAAGTTACCGACGCCTACGTGAATTATATCGTGCTTGGGCTCGCGATGGTGTTCGAGGCCTATGTCTGGTGGGTGGCCTATAAGGAATTCATGGTGATTAAGGGGGATAACGATTTCATCCCGGCGATCCGCGACAGCAAGGACCCGACAGTAATCACGGTCCTGTTCGAAGACACTGCAGCCATGCTCGGCTTAATCACCGCCATGATTGGTGTCTTCATTTCCGACCAGTTTCAGCTTCCGATCTTTGACGGTATCGCATCACTGGTGATTGCGTTGATTCTCGCGCTCACCGCGGCGTTTCTTGCATATGAATGTAAGGGGCTCTTGATCGGCGAGGCCGCGCACCCGGAAACCGTCACTGGAATTCGGAAAATCATTTCCGAGGACGAGCGCATTCTCACAATAAATCAAATGCTGACCACCCATTTCGGGCCGCAGGATATTTTGCTCAATGTCAGCCTCGATTTCGCCGATGGGCTTAGCTCGGAACAGGTCGAAGCTGCGGTGACCCATATGGAAACGCGGATCAAAAACGCCTATCCGGAGGTAACCCATATTTTCATCGAGGCCCAGAAAAGCGACGACGCGTAGGTCCCGGTCGCGGCGGAAGACACCAAATCGGGTGGCTAACTACTTGCCGTAAAGCGCTTCTAGCTTCTCACCATAGCGAGCACGGATAACGTGGCGGCGGAGCTTCATGGTCGGCGTCATCATTTCGTTCTCAATGCTGAACGCCTCGGCGACGAGGATCGTACGGCGCACCCGCTCGATCACCGAGAGATCATCATTTACACGATCAACCGCGTCTCCAATCGCAGCCGCAAAATCGGCATCGTCGACAAGCGTTTCAAGGTCGGTCGATTTGTTGTTTCCCTTCGCCCAGTGCTCGGCGTAATCCGCCGAGGGCACGATAAGCCCCACCAAGTGGGGACGCTTGTCGCCATGGACCATGGCCTGTTCGATTTCGGGTGTCGCGGTCAACATACCCTCCACCCTTGCGGGCGAAATGTTGTCGCCGCCGGAATTGACGATAATGTCCTTCTTGCGGTCGGTAATCTGAATAAAACCATCCTCGTCCAGAATCCCGATATCACCGGTGTAAAGCCAACCATCCCGGATGGTCTCGGCGGTTTCGTCAGGCAGGTTCCAATATCCTTCCATGACCAATTCGCCACGCACGAGGATTTCCCCGTCCTCGGCGATTTTTACCTCGACGCCGCGCAACGGCGGACCGACGGTACGAAGTTTGTTTTTTTGCGGCATGTTGCAGCTCACCACAGGTGCCGACTCGGTCTGGCCGTAACCCTGGAGAATTCGAAGTCCGAGCGCCAAAAAATCGACTCCGACCTCGTAACTCAGTGCGGCGCCGCCGGACACAAAAGCCTTTAGGCGACCGCCGAATCGTGCTCTCACCTTTTCGCGTACCAGTTTTTCCAACACCGTGTTTTGAATCTTCTCCGACATACTCAGGGTGCCGGGCGCCTCATATTCCTTCCGCCCCAACGCGAGCGCCTGCTTGAACAATTTTTCCTTGAGCCCACCCGCCTGCTCGACACCGCGATAGATGCGCGCACGAATTGCTTCGTACAGTCTCGGCACCGCGGTCATGATGGTCGGGCTAACTTCGGCCATATTGGCGACGAGCTTATCCGGCCCTTCCGCATAGTAGATTTCCGCTCCTATGGCGATCGGCAGGAATTGTCCGCATGTATGCTCGTAGGAATGAGACAATGGCAGGAAGGACAGGAATGACTCCCGACCCGGCGTAAATCCCGGGATATCCTTCAAAAACATATAGGCGCCGGTGCAGTTGCAGAGCATGGCGCCGTGACTCAGCACCACCCCTTTCGGCTTACCTGAAGTACCAGAGGTATAAATGATACACGCTGGCGAACTTCGCGAAACGGCCGCTACTTTTTCGTCACGGTCGTCGAGTTCACCGGCGTCTAACAAAGCATCCCAATGAACCAGGTCGACCTCGCCCTCCACATTCATTGCGGCGCGCTCCATAAACACGACGGTCTTCAAGTCCGCCACCTGGTCCGCCGCCGGCACCAACCGTTCGGCCAAACGTGCCGTCGAAACGATGGCCAGCTTGGCGCCGCTATCGCTCAATATATGAAGATGGTCAGCAGTTGTATTGGTGGTGTAAGCCGGAGTTGTAATTGCGCCGATACACATAATCGCAAGGTCGGCAATCAACCATTCAGGTCGGTTTTCGGCGACGATCGCCACGCGATCACCGGATTCAATGCCATGAGCACGTAGACCGTTGGCAAGCGCCGAAATTTCCGATGCCACCTCGGCCCAACTCCGCCCTGACCACTTGCCGTATTGTTTCACCGACAAGAAGGTCTCGCCGCCGAAGCGTTCAGCTTGGCTGAAAAAAAGGCTCGGCAGATTGGGAATTCCGTCGAAATCGATGTCCTGCGTCAATACACTCTCCCCGGGCGAGCCGCTGCGTGCGGCTTGTCTTATGCGTCGCGACACCATATATCGCCTTGACAGGCTTAGGAGTAAAGAAATGTCGAAACAAGCAACGCTCGGCGCCTTGCCGGAATGGGATTTGAGCGACCTTTATCCGGACCGGGAGTCGAAGGAACTTGCGAAAGACATCGAGTCGTCCGCAGAAGCGGCCGAGGCATTCGCCACGCACTATAAGGGCAAGATAGCCGAACTTTCCGGAGACGCCCTTGCCGAAGCGATTTCCGAATTCGAACGGATCGACGAGACCCTTTCGCGGATCGCCAGCTTCGCCGGTCTCGTCCATGCGGGCAATGTCAGCGACCCGGAAATCGGCCAATTCTACCAAACCACTCATGAACGGGTGAATGAGATCAGCACAGTTTTGTTGTTTTTCACGCTCGAGATCAACCGGATTGAAGAAGCCGACCTGGCGACAAAACTTAAGTCTGAAAAGCTGTCGCATTACCGCCCTTGGCTCCGCGACGCGCGGGCCTTTCGGCCACACCAACTCGACGACAAGCTTGAGGAGTTATTACACGAGAAGTCGATGACCGGACGTGCCGCATGGGTGCGCCTGTTCGATCAGACGATCGCAGAAATGCGCTTTCCCATCCGCGGGCGAAATCTGACCGAGACTGAAGTGCTCGACCTTTTGTCGGATCCGAAAACGAAAGTTCGCAAGGAGGCGGCGGAATGTTTCGGCCGGGTCCTCGGTGAGAACATCAAAACCTTCGCACTGATCACCAATACCCTCGCCAAGGACAAAGAGATCGAGAACCGGTGGCGGGGTTTTGAACGCCCAATCAGTGCGCGCAACCTGGCGAATTTCGTCGAGGACGAAGTTGTCGATGCATTGTTGACCGCGGTGCAAGGAGCCTATCCGAAACTCTCTCACCGCTATTACAAATTAAAAGCCAAATGGTTCGGCACCAAGAAACTGGATTACTGGGATCGCAACGCACCGCTGCCCGACGAAGATGATCGCATTGTCGATTGGGATGAGGCGCGGGAAACGGTTCTCGGTGCCTATGGTGCCTTCTCGGGCGAACTCGCCGATATCGGCAAGCAATTTTTCGATCACGCCTGGATCGATGCACCGGTACGACCCGGAAAGGCGTCGGGGGCGTTTGCGCATCCAACCGTTCCTTCCGCACATCCCTACTTACTTCTCAATTACCAAGGCAAGACGCGCGACGTCATGACGCTCGCTCATGAACTTGGCCATGGCGTGCACCAAGTGCTCTCCGCCGGCCAGGGCCATTTGATGTCGGACACGCCACTGACGCTCGCCGAAACC
>DLVK01000148.1:7204-7414 GCA_003444235.1 Rhodospirillaceae bacterium | reverse complement strand
GTAGAAGCACCAAAGGCGGCAGCCGCACCCGCGATCGCTGAGAAGATTGTGGAACGGGTGATAGAGCGTTTTACGGAACGCGAGCGCCTGCCAGGCCGGCGCAAGGGCTACACACAGAAAGCTATTGTTGGCGGACACAAGGTTTATCTCCGGACCGGAGAGTACGAAGATGGACGTTTGGGCGAAATCTTCATCGACATGCACAAGGAA
>DLVK01000148.1:0-6903 GCA_003444235.1 Rhodospirillaceae bacterium | reverse complement strand
TTTATCGACATGCACAAGGAAGGCGCCGCCTTCCGGAGCCTGATGAACAATTTCGCAATCGCCATTTCCATCGGCCTGCAATACGGCGTGCCACTCGAGGAATTTGTTGAGGCGTTCACCTTCACGCGATTCGAGCCGTCAGGCATTGTCGAAGGTAATGACACCATTAAGCTGGCTACATCGGTCCTTGATTACATCTTCCGCGAGGTAGCAATCAGCTACCTCGGGCGCGACGACCTCGCACATGCGGAACCGAGCGACATGTATCCGGATACACTGGGACACGGAGCACGCAAGGACGATTGCAGCGAAAGCGGCACGGCCGAGGCCATCAAGGCGATCCAAAAAGTCGCCAGCACAGGATTCATGCGTAGCTCCAAACTGCTCGTATTCTCGGGCGGTGCGGACGCCAATCCAAAAGTTTCACAGAATTCGACGACCACTGAAACCCAGGGCCAGGTGGTCGCCGATGGTGCCGGGGCGGTTTCTGCCGTCACGGTCCAGGCCGAGGTTGTCGAGGAGGTCGAGACTCGTCTCGATCAAATCCGAGAGGCCAAGGCCAAAGGGTACGAGGGCGACGCTTGCGGCGAATGCGGCAACTTCACGCTCGTACGCAACGGCACCTGCATGAAATGCGTCACTTGTGGCGCTACCAGCGGGTGTTCGTAGCATAGCCCCTACCCTGGCACGGTGCTCCCTGTGACTGGGGGATGGTGATTTTTCACCATTCCCCTTTTTTTTAACCGCTGAAATTTCCTGGGCGCTTATTCCGCCGCCAAACGGCTTTCGGGAACAGCGCTGATCCGTCGACGGAAAAGTTCGAACAGCATCCAAACGATTTTGGGCACGCTCTCGAAGGCTTCAACCGGAATACACCAAACTTTGGACGGCCCTACCGAAACGACACTGGATTGGGACTCCCAATCGAAGATCGAACACCCTTCGTTAAACAAATCTCCGGGGCCCATCGTCTCCAATACGGTATCCCCCACCATTCGCTTAAGGGTACCTTCCTCAATGAGATAGAGATGTTCACGATCGGAGCCATATTGCTCGACGCGACCGTTTTCGAGTTCTACTGCGCGCATGTGATCGGCGATGAAATTGAGCCGTTCATAGGCGATACCATCCCCGAAGATTTTCGTACGCCGCAGCCAACGGCGTTTCAACGCCAGTTCCTCGATATGCTCGCGAAGCCCAAATTCCTCAACAAAAGCTTGATATTGGCGCGCGGGCATCATCAGCGCCCTGACATAGCTTCCCGCTCTATAGGTCACGTATGCCGGTATTTCAGCAATTGCCCAAAGCTCTCCAAGAGTAGCGCCGGCAGTCATCGTCGCGATCCCGACCTCACCTTGCTTGAATCTTTCTACGTTCCCCGAAACCACTTGAATGACGTGATCGCATCGCTGGCCCTCAGGCATCAATATTTCCTGCGGATTGAAAGTCTTAATTTTGTTGTTTAGGAGCGGCTGGATTTGCGAGGAGCTCAGGCTGTCGAAATGGATGCCCAGATTTTTGGCGGCCATTTGATAATGATAATCCGCACCGAGATTCTTGATCAGAATATCTTCTGTCCCCATATCCGCGCCCGACCCGAACTGCATCTCCTCGATGGTCAGCTTTCGGGCAATATGGGCGAGAATTAATTTGGTCGACTGATCACCTTTGAAATCGCCCGAATTACCGTGAATCAATCCGCCGCCAACATCGACTTTCTTGATATCGGCCGGCGCCAGATATTGTTCTTTCACTTCGGCGCAACGTTTGGCACTTAGCCCCGGCTCGTTTTCGTCCTCATTCACCATGGTATCGAGGACTTCGAACGAAGCGATATCCGCCAAATGCGAATAGGTTTTGTAGCCATCCGTATCCAAGACACGGAAGTTCATGATTGTCGTTTCTACCGGATGGGGCGAGGCAATCGGCTGAACTTCAAATCCATCAAGCGAATTCCATTCGCCCTGGACCAAATCTACGCAATCGAAGAAACGTTCGAAAAAGTCCTCTCCCTCACCTACCAAGGAGCCGAATTTGCGTGCAATCGATGCGCGTACCACAGGCACCGCGTAATGAGTCAAACGACGATCCGTGGTGAGAAGCGCGGGCAATCCGCAAAAATGATCATCATGGGCGTGGGTATGGAAGATACCGGCGAGCTCATTCACGCTGATACTGAGCGAATTCAAAATCGCATCTAGGTTTGGCCCGCAGTCGATCAAATAAAACCGCCCCTGCACGCACACGATGCTGCTCATACATGGGCGATCGATATCCCAACCATCACCCTGTCCGGAATGGATAACCGAAAAATATTCTCGGTAGGACCGGCGTATCGTTAAAGGATAGGCCGACGCATAGGCCTGTTCCGGCGGCAGTTCCATATCAACGTCGACGGATTCGCCATCATATTCGATACGATATTTGCTGAGGCCCGTTCGCTGGCTAGTTACGCCGTTTCGGATTTCGGTTTTGCGGTCGCCGAGTTTCAAACTGTCCAACAATTCGGAAACCGGCCGCAACTTACCGAATGCAAAATGTAATTTGATGCGCATCCATTCACGAGTTTCTTCCTCGCTTGCCCCCGCCTGGCGCAATTCTTCCTCGGACAACAGGCCGTAATTACCGCGATGGATATAACTTAGTTGGTGGTCGACCTGATCGGGCATTCCGATCAACAGCGGCTTCTCGCCGGTATTGTTTGGATGATTCGGCAGAATCATGCCCTGGCGATAGAGCATCTGCAGCGCAGGGAATTCAGCCAAATTGGTGAAGGCCCCATTCTGGAGCATTACATCCGCTAGGAGTATGGCATTGGGGCCGGTCTCGCACTCTACGCCATTGATCATCGTCTGAGTGATCAGGCCCCGCCGCATCAGGTGTTTGACCACGTCAGCGGGACAGCCGCACAAAATCCTCAGGTCGGCCTCTTCGATTTCGACCCATTCGACACCGTCAGCCACTGAAAGCTTGCGGATTTTCATATACTTGCCCCAAAAAACCTAATGCCAAGCGGCATTAGACTCCATTATGCCGGACGGGTTCAACCCCGACCTGTGATGATCATCACACTGTTGCGCGTTAACTGGCTCAGGTATAAGCAGCAATTATGCGCATTACCAACCGAATCGACCCCGACTATCTTGCACTTGTTGAACAGGCAATTGCGGAAACGCCTGAAAACTTGCACGAGATGGATCCCGAAACACTGCGAAACTTTCGCAACGCTCAACGCACAATACCACCACCGCCGGACGATGTCGCAATTGAAAATACCACCATTGACTCAAAATTTGGCGGTATTCCAGTGCGCATTTATCGGCATCGTTCGCAAACCGGCAGCGATACGCCGCTAATTCTCTATTTTCACGGGGGTGGCTTCGTGATCGGCAATCTCGATACCCATCAATCGAGCTGCATCAGGCTATGCGTGGACACCACATGGCCCGTGATCAGTGTCGACTATCGTCGCGCCCCCGAAAACCCGTTCCCCGCCGCACCAGAAGATTGTTATGCGGTTTTTTGTTGGGCTGCGCAAAATGCGGAAACGCTCGGAATCGATAGAGATCGGATCGCGCTAGTCGGCGAAAGTGCCGGGGGCAATTTGGCCACCGTTGCGGCATTAATGGCTCGGGATCGAAACGGACCCCAGGCGGCGTTCCAGTTGCTTTTTTACCCTGTCACCGATTGCAACTATACCACGCCGAGTTATCAGAATTTTGCCGACGGGCCGCTATTGCCGGCTCGCGTGATGCAAGCCTATTGGCGTCACTATCTGGCAGGAGACGAAACCACCGACGAGATCTATGCGGCACCGTTGCTGGCAGAATCTTTGGTGGACCTGCCGCCGGCGGCGATCGTCACCGCCGAATTCGATGTACTCAGATCAGAAGCCGAAGCCTACACGACGCGGCTGAAATCACAGGGTGTTACGGTCAGCGAATATCGAGCGGAAGGGCTTATTCACGGTTTTATGAAACATGTTGGCGTACATCCGGAAGCCGAGCGAGTCTATTCGGCCGCACGCAACGATATGATCGAAGTGCTCAACGCTTAATCAAGGAACAGCATCATGGGACAAATCGACCAACGCATCGAAGAACTCGGTATCGAATTGCCGGCCGCCGCAGCACCTGCTGGAAGCTACGTGCCCTATGTCCTGAGCGGCAATCAACTTTGGATCGCCGGCCAAGTACCCTTTTGGGATGGCAAGGTAAAGTATCGGGGCAAGGTTGGTGAAAGCGCTAGCGTCGACGACGCTATCGCGTCCGCCAGATTGTGCGGCCTCAACATTATCGCTCAAGCCAAAGCTGCGCTCGGCGATCTCGATCGAGTAGAGCGGGTGATCAAGCTTGGTGGTTTCGTCAATGCATTGCCGGACTTCACCGACCACCCAAAAATTATCAACGGAGCTTCGGATTTGATTGTGGAAATTTTCGGTGAAGCGGGCAAACATGCACGGTTTGCTGTCGGTGCCGCCGGGCTACCGATCGATTCCACCACCGAGATCGATGCCGTAATCGCCGTGCGCTCGTGATCCGATCCGTTTAAACTGGCACCATGCCGGACGGAACGGAACCGATTGAATTAAAACTGGTCGAGGACATCTCGGCGCTTGACCCGGGCCAATGGGATCAGTGCGTCTATGGTGCGGACACACCGCCTGGCTCTCCGTTTCTGTCATATGCCTTTCTCAACGCGCTCGAACTATCAAAGTCGGCAACCGGCGACACCGGCTGGCTGCCGCGCCATCTGACGATGCAGGACGATGCGGGCAACCTGCTCGCCGCAGCACCGCTTTACGTCAAAAATCACAGCCAAGGCGAGTATGTCTTCGATCACAACTGGGCACATGCCTACGAGAATGCCGGAGGACATTACTATCCGAAGCTACAATGCGCGGTGCCTTTCTCACCGGTGACCGGCCCCCGGTTGCTGGCTCCGGCCAATATTTCTGATCGTAAGGGGCGCCTTCAAAGCCTCTCGGCTGGCCTGATCGAGATCACCCGACAAATGAACCTTTCTTCGCTGCACGTAACGTTCTGCACCGAGGAAGATGCGGCCTTGTTGGAGGAGAGCGGGTTTTTAATCCGCCACGATCACCAATTCCATTGGGAAAATCACGGCTACGAAGATTTCGACGATTTCTTGGGCGCACTCAATAGCCGCAAACGCAAGAATATTCGCAAAGAACGCCGCGCCATCGCCGATCAGGGAATCTCCACCGAAGCACTAACCGGTGACGCAATCGAACCCGCCCATTGGGACGCTTTCTATCGCTTCTATGTCGATACTTACGACCGAAAATGGGGCTATCCCTATCTTACTCGTGAATTTTTCGACCGACTTAGCGCTTCGATGGCGGACCGGACAGTGTTGATCTTAGCGTTTCGCGAGGGACGGCCCATCGCCGGCGCCATTAACTTCTGCGACGACAATGCACTTTACGGCCGGAATTGGGGCTGCATCGAAGACCACAAATTCCTACATTTCGAGACCTGCTATTACGCAGCCATCGATTTCGCGATCCAACGCGGTTTGAAACGGGTTGAAGCGGGCACGCGGGGGCCACACAAATTGCAGCGCGGTTATGTACCGCACCGAACCTTCAGCGCTCATTGGATCGAAAATGATAGTTTCCGGTCTGCGGTCGCGCGCTTCCTTGAAGAGGAACGCGAACTCGAGGCCCGTGAAGCAGAGGCCTTGAAGGATTACGCGCCATTTAGAAAGTCCTAAACCGCAAATGTGCGACTGATGTGATTCTCGTCACAGCGTCGCAACGCTCGCTCCATCATATTGCAATACAATAACTATAAAGATCGGGTTACGCGCATACTCCGAGGCCGATTAAGCGCACCGTAAGGTGGAGAAGAAAAATGAATGCGAGCACTGAACAAAACAAATGCCGCGAACGGCAACCGGCCTACCGACAGGGTAAACCCCGTCCCGAATTCAAGAACCCGTTGCTTCTGTATAGTGCCTTCGTCGGCGTTTCACTGATGCTATTGGGCGCTGTTACGGCCGCATCTCTGATGGTCTGAGCCGCCGGGCGATGCCGGCCACCGAAGCTATTTGACGTATTCCGGCGCCTTTTTCTTTTTACCGCCTGGCTTCTTCTTATTCTTGGGCTTTTTCGAGTTTTTATCGCTCTTGGTAGCCGCCACGGGCGGATAGGTAAACGCGAGCACATCGTCCTCGACTTCAATCCGCACCGTACCGCCGTCGGCAAGTTTGCCGAACAGCAACTCCTCGGCGAGGGGCTTTTTGATCTTGTCCTGAATCAGGCGCGCAAGAGGTCGGGCGCCGAAGCTCGGATCATAACCACGCTTGGCCAGCCAATCGCGTGATTCGTCGGAAAGGTCGATCACCACCTTGCGGTCGGCTAACTGCTCTTCGAGCTGGATAACGAACTTATCGACCACTCGGCTGACCACTTCAGGCGCCAGCGGCGCGAAACCGATGATCGCGTCGAGCCGATTTCGGAATTCCGGGGTGAACATCCGGTTGATCGCGTCAGTATCCTCGCCAACCCGACTTTCGCGCGCAAATCCGACCGCCGCCTTGGCGAGATCCGCCGCGCCCGCATTGGTGGTCATGATCAAAATGACATTGCGGAAATCTACCGACTTGCCGTTGTGATCGGTGAGCTTGCCATGATCCATAATCTGCAGAAGCAAATTGAACACATCCGGATGCGCCTTTTCGATTTCGTCGAGCAGAACCACCGTGTGCGGCGTTTGGTCTACCGCATCGGTCAACAGACCGCCCTGGTCGAAACCAACATAACCGGGAGGCGCGCCGATCAACCGCGATACACTGTGACGCTCCATATATTCCGACATGTCGAACCGAACGAGTTCAATCCCGAGCGTCAATGCTAGCTGACGCGCGACTTCGGTCTTG
>DLVK01000036.1:0-12040 GCA_003444235.1 Rhodospirillaceae bacterium | reverse complement strand
GCGGTCTCAATCCGGCTACCGATGCGACTACGGTCAAAGCAACGGAGGCGAACGAAGACGGCATTTTCTGATTTCCGTTTGCGCGCCCTAGTCCAGTCGCTAAGCTATGGTCAAAGATTCATCCAGGGAGAACATCATGGAATATCGCCAGCTGGGAAAAAGCGGCCTAAAGGTCAGTCAAATATGCTTGGGCACGATGAATTTCGGCGACAGCACCGATCCCCAAGGGGCGGCGTCGATCCTCGATGCCGCGCGCGAGGCCGGTGTCAACTTTATCGACACTGCCGATGGCTACGTTAACGGCAAGTCGGAGGAGATTCTCGGGGAGCTAATCAAGAACGATCGCGATGACTGGGTGCTGGCGACCAAGGTTGGTCAGGCCGCCGGATCCGACAAGCGCAAAAAGGGTCTCTCGCGTAAATGGATGATGGAAGCCGTCGATGCCAGCCTGCAGCGGCTCCAGACCGATTATGTGGACATCTACTACATGCATCATGTGGATTGGGAGACGCCGCTCGAGGAAAGCGTTGCCGCCATGGGTGACATCATCGCATCGGGTAAGGCGTTGCATTGGGGCTTCTCCAATCATCGCGGCTGGCAGATCGGCGAACTGATCCGGCTGTGCGATATGCTCGGAGTGTCGCGACCTGTCATTTGCCAGCCTCACTACAATGCAATGATGCGGTTGGTGGAAACCGACATTCTGCCTGCGTGCGAATATTACGGTATCGGCGTAAACCCGTTTTCGCCTTTGGCGCGCGGTGTTTTGACCGGCAAGTACACCTTCGGCGCGGATCCGGACCCGGAAAGCCGCGCCGGGCGGGGCGATGGCAGTATCCTCAACCGGGACTTCCGTGAAACGAACTTTCAGTTCGTCGACGCGGTTAAAAAGCAAATCGATGGGCGCGATCTCACGGTGATCGATTTTGCGATGTTGTGGCTTTTCAACAACAGCTTGGTCACCAGCATCATCGTCGGGCCCCGTACATTGGAGCAGTTCGAGGCTTACCTAACGTGCATTGGCAAGGAATTTACCGCCGAAGACGAAGCGCTGGTAAACGAGCTCTGCGCGACAGGGTGCGCGACATCGCATAACTTTATCGACCCGCGCTATCCGCCGACCGGTCGGCGCCCGGTGGTGGGTTAATCCGGTATGTGAGTCAGCTCGATTAGATCGGCGACGTTGTCGAGCTGTTCCAAATTCCAAAGCGCGTCCAGCAAAGCATCTTGCTGATCGTTCCCGATTGCAGCTGAAGAAAGTTTGCGGAATTTGGCCTCGACGGTTTCCTTGTCTGGGCCTTTCAGGATGTCTGCGGGCGTTTGCACCCGCTCGACGACGATGGTTTCACCGGATTTGGTCGTCGCTTCCAGGCGGCACGGGCGTGTCGCCGGTGCCACCTTGTCGTATTCGTCGTCATACTCGACCGACATCTTGGCCATTAGGCTGCGCACGTCGTCTTCCATGTATCGTTCGTTGAGGAAGCTCTCCGCACCGAGGGTGCCGTCGATCATTGCCGCGGCAAGGCAATAGGGCATGGAATGGTCGGCTGATTCTCGGGTGTCCGGCTCCCAGAACCCGGCCTGGTCGACCCATTTCTCATAGCCGTGCCGATAGGTGTAGATCGCGAGTTTATCGATCTCGTCAGCGGGGACCTTTTCGCGGAGATCGAGCGCGGTCATCACGGGTACCTGAATGGCATCCCGGATGGGATAGACTTTCACGTTGGTCTGCTGAAGCGCAAAGATGTAGTCGTCGAAATTTTCAGGGATGGGGATGTCGAAATTCTCGCCCATGGTTTTTCCGAACAGGCCGAATTGCCCTTCGAAAATATCTTCAGGTCCCGTCATGCCCGCTTCCGCCAAAAGCGCCGCGTAGACGCCTTCGCGCGCCGCATCGGGCCCGGCCATACCCTTCCACATGGAAAGATTGCCGCGCCGTGTCTGGTTGAGCGCCACATTGGCGACCGTGGCGATGGCGACCGCGTGGCGCATTTGCTCTGGCGATAGCCCCAACATCTGCGATGCGGCGAGCGCGATGGCCGGGGTGCTGCAAATCGGCTGGTCCCAGCCTTGATTGTTGAAAGGCGCGACCTCGCACATCCGGCAATGGGCCTCGTAGCAGATGACGGTTGCCAGAAGGATGTTTTTCCCACTTGCGCCGATGGCCTCGCCGACTGCGAGAATGCCCGGAATATTGTCCGATGGATGAGCCGTGCTCATCATCAGATAAGCGTCGCTCATATCGAGGTAACGCACCATGGCCCCGTTGATCAGCGTCGCATGTTCGAGCGAAACGCTTTCCAGCGAGCCGAACAGCCGCGCCCGTCGGCCATCGGATACCGGGTTGGCAATTTTTCGTGCAGCGGTGACCGTCGGCGCATTCATGGCGCCGAGGGCGCATCCGAACGTATCGATCATTCGCACCCGGGTCGCGTGAAGGGCGTCTTCGGAAAGATCTTCGTAAGTGAGCGATGACGCTAGGGTGACGAGTTTACGTTCGGTACTGTCCATTACTTCTTATCGCCGGCGCTCGACGGTCGTTTGATCAGCGACCACGTGTTGGGCACTTCGCCGATCGGCACTTCGATCAGTGCCCGGCCCGGTGCATCCATTGTCTCCTTCAACGCCGCCGCTAAGGCTTCCGGTCCGTCCGCATGGATACCGGTCATACCGTAGGTCTCGGCCATCTTGGCGAAATCCGGGTTGTGTAAATCGACGCCGATATGGCGGCCGCCATAGCCTTCCTTCTGGAACCGTTTGACGTTGCCATAGGCCTTGTCCGCGAAGACGACGCAGACCACGTCGATGCCGTGCGCCACCGCGGAAGAAAGCTCCTGCACATTGAACATAAAGCCGCCGTCGCCCGCGATGCAGAGCACTTTTTTATCCGGCAATGCCACCTTGGCGCCGAGCGCGGTCGGGTAGCCGTATCCGAGGGTCGCTTGGTAGCCGGGCGTGATCAGAGTGCGCGGCTGATAGACCGGACACCAATTCTGCATATAGGTCGCCATTTGGGTGACATCGGTCACCAGTACACCGTCTTCGGGCAGCGCGTCGCGAAGGACCCTGCCGAACCCGTATTGCGGGTCGAGCCCTTCCAGCTTGGCGGTGGTGTCCGCCTTGGCTGCGTCGAGTTCGCTTTTGCGGCTATCGCGCTTGCGGTTGTGCGGGCCGATCTTGTCGGTCAACGCCGGCAGCGCTTTCTTTGCGCTCGAGATCACCGTGATGTCCGCTTCGCGAGGCAGCTTGGCTTGCCGTGCGTCCACATCGATACGGATCAACTTCACCTCGGTTTCGCGCCCCCAGGCGAGGCCGGGCGACGAGAAACGCGTGCCGATCACAAGCGCCACGTCCGCATCTTCCCACAGGCTTTGGCCTGTAATCATGGTTTGGGCCAGATGGTGACGATCGGTGAGCGCGCCGCGACCGGTACGGCTCATCACGACCGGCGCTTCCAGCGTTTCCGCGAGGTTCTGCAGTTCCGCTTCCGAACCGAAGACGCCTGAGCCCACGAAGATCATCGGCTTTTCCGCTTCGCCCAACAATTTCGCCGCTTTTTCGAGCAGGTCTTCGTCGGGTTCGGGTACGGTGTCGTAGGCCTCTGGATCGAGCAGATTCACATCTTCGACCTTGCCCATCATGTCCGGCGCCATCTCGAAAACGACCGGCTGAGTTCGGTCGCCCAGCATTTGGGTGAAAGCTTCCTTCAATACACCCGGTGCCTCGCCCGGAGTATCCGCGCGCCCGACCCATTTCACGACACCCCGCATGGCGCTGGTCTGATCGACGATTTCATGGGTAGCGCCGATGCCGACGCCGATCTGGTTCGAAGGGATTTGCCCCGCGATGCAGATCACCGGCACGTTAGAGCCGTAGGCGGTGCAAAGCGCGGCGCCCGCGTTCAAAAGACCGGGGCCGGGACCGACGATACAGGCACCGACCTTTCCGCTCGCCTGCGCATAGCCGAGCGCCATATAAGCCGCGCCTTGTTCGTGGCGGGTATGGATGGTGCGGAGCTGGTTCTTGGCTTCGTAGAGCGCATCGAAAGTATTGTCCAACTGCACGCCCGGCAGACCGAAAATCGTGTCGATGCCGTGATTGGTGAGAGTGCGGACGATGGCTTGTCCGCCAGTCATGTCGGCCATAAGAGAGTCTCCCCGGATTTATGTTTTTCGCTCGGGGGAGTTATTACACGAAGTCGCTGCCGGGCAGTAGAGGGCGGGTCCGCTTGTGAGCAGGAGCGGACGTAAACGGCTTGATTGTATCTGGACCACATTTGACCCAACGCAATTCGATGAATTGTGCGCGCCCAGTTGGGATTGACTATCTAGAAATAAACTAACCTGCCTGATTGATCTCGATCACTGCGCGTTACGTCGACGTAACTGAAAATCCGAAAAATCTGCTGATTTGTATTACTCACTACATTGGGTCGGGCGTGCAAACTGAGAAAGGAATTCGAACGTGAAACGCATTTTCGCAGTTGCCGCGGCTGGCCTGTTCGCCAACGCGGTGGTCTTCGGCACAAGTTTCGATGCCTCCGCCAACCAAGCTCGAAAACTTGCCTGGAAGCAGGTCGAAGGTAACGCTTTCGACATTGGAGTCGGTGGCAAAAACATCACCTGGAAAACCGGTGGCGCCAAGAGTGCCGACGGATTTGAAGTTTTTCGCTACGGCAAGAAGTTTTGGTCAAAGTTTACGGGCACCGGGCTCCGGATCGATGTCGACCCCAAAGGTGTTCCTTGGATTGTCAGCGCTAGCCATAAAATTTACCGGTTCGCTGGAGGCAAATGGGACCATCTGCCGGGTCGCGCAACGGATATCGGTATCGGCGCAAATGGAGCTGTTTGGATCACCGGTACGGACAAGGTGCCCGGGGGACACAGCATCTTTCGCTGGGACGGGAAAAAATGGAAACGTGTTCCCGGCGGCGCGGTTCGTATCGATGTTGGGCCGGACGGAAATCCCTGGGTCGTCAACAACAAAGGCCATGTCTACTTCTATACGGGCCAAAAATTTCATCGTGTCCCATCACCGCGGGCACGGGATATTGGCATTGGTGCCAAAGGCACGGTCTGGATTGTCGACTGGTTTAACGGAAAATATGGCGGTCGCCCCTGGCGCCGCCAAGGTAAAAATCCCCTGTTCGGCAGCTGGACTATGTTTGAAGGCCAGTTGGTTAATATTAGCGTCGATTCAAAGGGCGCGCCTTGGGGTCGCAACAAGCAAGGAAAAATCTGGGCGCACCGGCGCTCGCCTGTCTTCCAGCGCTGGGATTAATGTTAAACGACCGACGCGGGGCTTTGCCCCGCGTCGTCTCCTTGCCCACCAAATCGCTCTAAAATCATCGATCTTGATCTAGGTTGGGTCCGAAAATGGCTAGCGTTCGCATCGCGCAGCTTTCGCGGGGCTTGACCGCCGCTTCAGCCATGGTACGGATTCGAGCTTGTGCACCTGCATCCGCCAGCGCCGCCGCCTGCTTGCGGACTAAGCGCGGAACCAAACGGATTGGTCCACTTCTCTCCCATTAAGGACGTTCAAAGGCTCTTGCCTGCGAAACCGATCGAATGCCTAAAGCTCGCGAAGTCTTGGCAGTACTTCCTTGCTGAAGAGGGTCAGGTTGGCGACCGTGTCCTCATGGCTGAGGTGCCCGCCTTGGCCCATCATCAGTAGGTGTCCGAGGCCGCCTACATGCTCGTGAAACTCTTTGATCTGCTCATAAACGGTGTCGGGATTGCCGGCGAAGAGGATACCGGCGTCGACGGCCTCATCTACGCTGCTGGTTCCCATCGGCGCCTTAGAGCCGTCACGCAGCGTGATGGTCCGGCTGCTCGGATTCTGTAACTCACGGCCAATCACCTCCGCCGGCGCAAGGCCCGGTGGCATTTGGAGTTGTTTCAACGCCCGCGGCGTCATTCGGCTGTAATCGAGAATCTGATCCGCGCGTCTATGCCCTTCCTCCTCCGTCTCGCCGACGCCGACCATGGCGAGATATGCAAAGCGGTCGGCGGTGGGCTCCCGTCCTGCGGCAGCCGCCCCTTTTCGGTAGGCATCGAATATCGTCGGCGTCGACCAATAGCCCGAATTGAGCGAGGCAATAACGTAGCCTTTTTCGCCTATGTCTCCCGCGGAGTAGGGACCGGCGACGGTTATCCAGATCGGCGGATGGGGCTGTTGGTAAGGGCGCGGCCAAATATTTGCCTGCCGGTAATGGAAATGTTCGCCCTCCCAGTTGAACGGGCCGTCATCGGTGGTCATGGCCTTGAGGATAAGGTCGTGCGCTTCCCAGAACCGCTCGGTCACGGTCGCGGGGTTGCTGTTGGCCGGCCCAACTTCATAGGGCGAGCCTTTTACGAAGCCCATTTCGAGCCTTCCGCGCGAAATCACGTCAATCATCGCAAATTCTTCTGCCACGCGTACCGCGTCCATCCGGTTGGCGATGGGCATGCCGAGGCAGAGCAAGCGTGCCTGCTTCGTCTCGCGTGCCATAATCGCCAACGGAACCGTGCAAGCGGGGGTCGAGCATGTCGCTGTCGCATGATGTTCGTTCACCATGATGTTGATGCCGAGTTCGTCGCAGAGCGCCCATTCGTCCAGATAGCGGTTATAGAGATCGGCTCCTACTTTCGGATCGTAAACCCGGTTCGGAATGACGTTGCGGAGCGAATTGCCAAGCTCTTCCCAACCGGGATGGTAAGCCATCTCACTGAAATGCCATACTTGCATTGCCCTATGCTCCCTGCTTTGCAGCGCCATCGGCGCATGGCCCGGCTAGGAACGCCGCCAGGGTCTCGTCGGTGTGCTCTAGTTGCGGGTAGTGCCCCGCGTTGGAAATTACGTCGAGCGTTGCCCCGGGGATTGTCGCTGCGAGCTTTCTGCCATACTCGAGCGAGACGAAACCGTCCTTGTCTCCCCAGATCAATTGAGTCGGCACCGAAATTCGATGCAGCCAACGGCGGAGCGACAGGCTGTGCAAGTACGGCTTCCAGGCATAGTAAGCGACGAATTGACGGTCGCGCGCCGTCGCCGTCATCTCGTCGGCGCTAAAGTCGTCGAAGTTCGGTGCCTTCTCTGCAAATAGGAGTGCGGCGGAGTCGGTTTCGGAAAATGTCCAGAGGTCGGCGAAGTCACGCTCATCGCGTTCGCCAAGTTTCGCGCCGACGGGTGAGATCAAGCAAATTGCTCTTAGCTGAGAACAATTTCGCACCGCCATTTCAAGGCCGATCCAACCGCCGAAGGATGATCCGAGCAAGGTAATGTCTTCGAGACCGGTATGGTCGATCAGATCGAGATAGAGATACGTCAGGTCCTCGATACGTCGGAAGTCTGAAGGCGGTTGCCGCCCGTCGAAGCCGGGATGATGCGGGACGTATACGGTCCATTGCTTCGCCAGCCGCTCGATGAAAGGAGCTTGCAGGTGAAAATAGTGCTCCGAATGCAGATACAATAGGGGAGGGCCATTGCCCGTCTTCTCGAAATCAAGCTCTAATCCTGCGAGTTTGATCTGTTCCATCTGTTTCTTGTCCCTCGACTTAGCCCCGACGCGCAGCTGTCGCGGCAAACTACGCCATGCCCTTCCGGTTTTTGCTGAAAACCACGTTCCAAAATAGAGCGGGGCCACTTCGGCCCCGTTCCGACACCCTTCCGATGGGGCATGAATACTCGCTACGACTAATTGTTGCTAGGGACCAGGCCGAATGTGGTTGCGTCCGGTTCAGTCTAGGAGCGGATATCATCGGAGCGTAAGTTTTCTGCAGCGTCCGAAATTGCCCGACAGATATTCCGTACCAATGGACGACAGCTAAACCGTGGGGGGATGTATCCGAAGCCCTCCGGCCAATCGCTATTCGGGCCCGAAAAAGGCCAGCGCTCGCAATTTGTCTTTAGAGACGAATATCTTTCCCAATCAAAAATGCGTATTTTGAGTTTGCAATAAAAATTGCGTTAATTTTTAGATTGTGCAATAGTAATTGCATAAATTTTGTCTTCATCGCGCGATCAATGAATTGCGATAGGGAGGAAGACGTTGAGTTTGACGTCCATTATCGGCAACACCGAAGTTCGTCTTACGGAGTCTGACCGCAAGCTTGTCGCGGTAATTTTGGCGAATCCCACAGAAGTTTCTTATCTCTCGACAACCGATATCGCCGAGCGCGTCAACGTTCATCCAGCGACCGTGGTGCGCCTGGCCAAGAAACTAGGATTTAGCGGCTATCCCGAACTCCGTGCCTATCTGCAAGCCGATATCATTAGCAATACCAAGCCGGCCGAGCGTGTCCGTGAGAGTCTGGCCCCGTTGGAGAACGGCGCGATTTTGTCGGGGCTCATCGATCAGGAGATCGAAACGCTGCGAGCCATCGACCACAGGAATCTGCAACCGGAAATAACGCGCGCAGCGCACACCATCATCGCCGCGGAACATGTTTTCATTTTCGGCCAGGGTAATTCGACGACCCTCGTCGAACTGATAAACCGTCGCCTTCGACGCGACGGCTATCACAACACCATACTCGGACACCAAGACCGGGAACTCGCCGAACGGATTCTACCCATGGGGCCGAAGGATGTGTTGCTGGCCTTCGGCTTCCACTCCGTGCCGAGAGGGCTGTCGACGTGCCTGCACCACGCGCGTGAAGTCTCGGCAAAATCCATACTCATCTGCGATACCGTCGGGCCCCTGGTGCGTCCGGAACCGGATATTCACTTGATGGCAAATCGGGGATCCAGGAGTGAATTTTTGACCCTCGCGGTCCCGATGGCGATCTGCAACGCATTGGTTTTAACGATTTCGAGTTTGGACAAAGGAACATCGATCGGAACACTCGAGCGATTGGTTGAATTGACCCGGCGTTTCAAGGATGAACCGGAGATAAAGACGGACATCTGACTTATTCGACGGGTTCTGGGGAGGACGTAACGAGATCATGCAGGATTCGGTTGCAACGAGCCGTTCGGCAAATGCGCCATCCTTCGAGCGATGGCGCAACAAGCTATTCGCGCGCCTGACCTCGACCCAATTCCTCATCACCATGATGTTGATCGCCAGCCTGGCGTATCTCGTCGTGTTTCCGCTGTTCCAACTTTTGTGGCGAACGATCACCTGGGGCTCCGGCGACCGCCGCTTCAACCGCGATGCTGTGGAGGGCGAATTTACCTCACACCATTGGTATGAGGTTTTCGTCGGCGATTCCTCGTTCGAACTACTGGTCGAACCGTTTTGGAATACCATCGTTACCGGCAGTATCGCGGCAGTTATCGCGCTTTTGATAGGCGGCTTGCAGGCCTGGGTCGTGGTCCGAACGGACCTTCCCGGAAAGGGATGGCTTAAGACAATTCTGACGGTTCCCTATATCGTGCCCTCCTTCGCCATCGCGCTCGCCTGGGAAACTTTATTCAAAAGCCCGAATGCCGGTGGACAACCGGGCCTGTTCGATGCGGTTTTCGGTATTGCGCCGCCGGAGTGGCTGTCCTTCGGACCGGTTCCGATCATCATCACGATGTCGATCCATTACGCCCCATTCGCGTTTTTGCTGGTTGCTGGGGCGCTCGCCACGTTGGATTCCGAACTCGAGGAATGCGCGCTCGTGCAAGGTGCAAGCCGAACACAAATCTTGTGGAGAATTACCTTCCCGATCGTCCTGCCGGCGTTTATTTCGGCCTTTATTCTGACCTTCGGCAAGACTATCGGCACCTTCGCGCTGCCTTTCCTGCTTGGCGCTCCGGTCGAATATTACACGCTCGGCACCATGCTGTTCGCGAACATAAAACTGGGACTGGATGCGATCGGCTACATTCTGGCGATCGTACTGATCGTCATGGCCGGCATCGTGATCTATTTCAGCTACAAGGTCCTCGGCGAGAATCTGAAACGTTTCGAGACCATCGGCGGCAAGGGATTTCGCGGTACGGTCACAAAGCTTGGTAAATGGCGATGGCCCGTCTTCAGCGTCACCGCGGCCTTCGCCTTTATCGCCGCGATCTTTCCCATTCTTTTGCTGGGCTACCAATCGATCATGCTGATCGACGGGCGTTTCGATCTTGCCAATTTGACAATGCATTATTGGACCGGCGAATCCGACCCGCGATACGCCTTTGGCGAGCCAGGCGTCTTGCACAATAATGTGATCCTGGGCGCCACCTGGAATACGCTGAAGCTGGCGTTTATCAGTTCCGTTTTAGCTGCAGGCTTCGGTCTTTTGATCGGTTATATCGTCATTCGCGGCAAGGTCCGCTGGCTTTCCAAGTTGCTCGACCAAATCGCGTTTATCCCCTTCCTGATACCGTCGATCGCCTTCGGCGCCATGTATCTCACGATGTTCGCTGAGCAGCGCGGCCCAATTCCGGCGCTGTACGGCACCTTTACGCTATTGGTGATCATATCGGTCGTTAATCGGCTTCCCTATAGCGTGCGCACAGGCGCCGCCGCGGTCACTCAGTTGGGACAGTCGCTGGAGGAGGCGGCGGAAATTCAAGGGGCGTCCTGGATGCAACGATTCCGACGAATAATCGTACCTTTGACGACGTCGGGAATTGTTTCCGGCATGATGGTGAGCTTCGTCGGCATCATGCGAGAACTCACGCTGATCATCCTGCTGATTACGCCGGACACACGAGTGTTGATGACCGTCGGTTTCCGATACGCCGAGGAGGACCAGACCCAACTCGGCAACGCGCTGGTTCTGCTGGTCGCGGCTTTTACCATCATCGGCGAGCTTCTGATTTGGTGGCTCGGTAAAGGAAAACTGATGCGTCTCCACGAGCGGCGCTCGGAGTGAGCGATGACTGACGAACGCATGACGACAGAGATGGAAAATGAGAGAGACCGGGTATGAGTGCACCTATCGAAATTCGCAATCTCACGAAGCGATTCGGCGACGTGACGGCGCTGAATTCCGTGTCCCTGGATATCGAACCGGGCAAATTCCTGGTACTTCTTGGGCCGTCGGGTTGCGGGAAGACCACGTTACTCCGTTGCCTTGCCGGGCTGGAGACGCCGGACGAAGGTGAGATTTATATCGACGGGAATCTGGTTTTCTCTGCGGAGCGCGGCATTTCCCTCGAACCCGGCAAGCGCAATATTGGCATGGTGTTTCAAAGTTATGCGCTTTGGCCGCATATGTCCGTCGACGACAACATCGGCTTCGGGCTCGGCATCCAAAAACTTCCGAAAGCCGAAATCAAGGACCGGGTCGAAGGCGTCTTGAAGGATATGGCGATGACGGGGCTCGGTAGCCGTTACCCGTCCGAACTTTCGGGCGGTCAGCAACAACGGGTCGCAGTCGCGCGATTGCTGGCGTCTAAGCCGCCGGTTTTTCTCATGGACGAACCGCTGTCGAATCTAGACGCGCGGCTGCGCATCGACCTGCGCACGGAACTCAAAAGGTTACACCACGATTCCGGTGCCACCACCGTTTACGTCACCCACGATCAATCCGAAGCGATGGAACTGGCAACTCATGTCGCGGTGATGGAGAAGGGCCAAATCGAACAGCTGGCCCCACCGCTGGAAATCTATCATCGCCCAGCGACGCTGTTCGTCGCCGACTTCGTGGGCGTCACGCCGATTAATTTGATCAAGGCAAGCGTTGTTGTCGAGAATGGACGGACCTGGGCGAACGCCAAGGATTTCCGAATTCCCCTACCATGGTCTCCCGATGCGGAAGAGATCACATTCGCCGCACGCGCCGAAAATGTGTCGCTGTCATTGGAATCTGACGAAGACGCTATCGAATTCGGCGTGTATGCCGTCTTGCCCACGGGACCGGAACTCATCGTCCAGGCACGGCGCGGCGACACCATGGTTACGGTGCGCGAAACCCGTCAGTTGGACCTGCAGATGGATCAGTCCGTTTGGATCAAATTCGATCCCAGTGCCAACAACATTTACGACAACGCCAACGGGAACCGACTGGTCCCGCCGGTCGACACGCTTTCAAACGGTATCCAACAATCCCACGAGAGGATTGCGCAATAACTCAAACACTTTTGCAAAAAATCGGATCAATTCGAAATTCGCAGTCGAACCAAGGAGGAAAACATG
>DLVK01000572.1:0-3605 GCA_003444235.1 Rhodospirillaceae bacterium | reverse complement strand
CGTAACAACTCGAAGGCGGAGGCTCGGATGGTACTGAAGCCTTTTTCCAGTAGCGGCGCCTTTTCCGTTGCTGTTTTGTCATCCGGCCAAACCGTTATTGCGATCACCGTATCCCGCGGCAGGCCGATTTGACTGCGCCATATCCCAAACAGTGCGCCGCCAGAGTCACCGATGCGTTTGGCCCCGTCAGTCGCCATCGAGGCTGCCGCATCGCTCCAGCGCCGCGGCACGCAATCGATGCGATGACAAACATAAACAGATTCCATTCGTTCCTCCGATTTTTCGACGGGACGTTAGCATTGCAGATCGAGAGGGTAAACGCGGTGACGGCAATAGACCGTGGGACCGATACGAAATTGAATTAAGCGAACAATGAATTAATATGAAGGTTAAATATTGATTTTATCGATTAATGAGAAATCCACTATGCAAGCAGAACCAACAATTCGCCAACTCCGTCATTTTCTGAGTTTAGCCAAGCATTGTCACTTTGGCCGCGCCGCCGAAGCATGTTTCGTCACCCAATCGAGCCTAAGCGCAAGTATCAAAGAGCTCGAAAACGTCCTTGGCACCCTCCTATTCGAACGCACCAAACGCAAGGTGATGATTACACCCTTAGGGTCGAAGCTTGTGGGCATGGCGCAACAGGTATGCATGCAGCTGGATGAGCTGAGCGATGCCGCAAGGAGTGCCGGTTCACCTCTCTCGGGCGACCTGCGCATGGGGGTCATTCCGACGATCGGCCCCTATCTATTGCCACGGGTGTTGGGCCAACTCGGAGACACCTATCCCGATCTTCATCTTTACCTACGCGAAGAGCAAACGGGGCCACTTCTTCACAAGCTGACCGACGGCGAACTCGACCTCGTTTTGATCGCGTTACCCTTCGAAACCGAAAAGACCGAAAGCTTTATCTTCGCCAACGATCCATTTCTCGCGGTTTTCCCCGAAGGCCATCAACTGGAATCCCTTGAAGCCATTACGCCGAGCCGGCTCAACCCGGATGATTTACTGGTTCTATCGGAGGGCAACTGCCTGACAGAGCAGACGCTCGCGATGGGGAACCTTGGTGAATATATCCATCCGGGCCATTTTCAGGCCACCAGCCTGCATACGCTGGTGCAGATGGTCGCCAACGGATTGGGTGTCGCAATATTGCCGAAAATGGCGGTCGATGCCGGCATTCTGCGAGGCTTGAAGGTGGCACATCGGCCATTTTCCAATCCGCGGGCGCGACGAAAGATTGCCCTGATGTGGCGCAGCTCCTCTCCGCGCGAAACCGAGTTCCGACTGCTCGGCAAGCATTTCCGAGACGAACTGCCGAAAGCAGCGGGAGAGTAACGCCACCGATAGGCTTCGTCTCGACGTCAATGAGACGGCTATCTATGATCTGTAGTCTACAGCGGTCGACAAAATCTAAAGGAATTGAAAATGGGCAACGGAACCGAAAAAACGCTAGCAGGCAAGGTTGCGCTCATTACCGGCGCCGTACGCCGATCCGGGCGTGCGAGCGCACTGGAACTCGCCAAGTACGGCGCATCGATTGCTATCAATACACGCCGCTCGGTCGACGAAGCGCAAGCTGTAAAAGCGGAGCTTGAGGCTCTCGGCGTCCAAGCCGGTGTCTATCTATGCGACGTTACCGACGAGGACGGCGTTACCAATATGGTGGGCGAAATAGCAAACGATCTCGGGCCGATCGACATACTGGTCAACAATGCGGCAGATCGAGGGCGGGTTCCTACCCTGGAGCTGGATTTGGACGAATTCCGGCGCATCGTCGCCATTATTCTGGAAGGTGCCTTTTTGTGTTCGCGGGCGGTGCTACCCCACATGATCGACCAAGGTTGGGGCCGTATCGTCAATATCAGCGGTATCGGAAACTATGTCGGCTATGCGGAACGGGTTCATGTGCACGCGGGTAAAGGCGGGCTAGATGCGATTACCCGGAGCCTGTCGAGCGAATTTTGCGAACACGGCATCACGGTGAATACGGTCGGTGTCGGCAAGATCGGCGGTGAGCGTGCCGCCTCCGCCGGCCCCAGTCCGAAAAACGTACCCGACGCCCCGCCGATCGGATTTGAAGGAGAACCGGGAGATATCGCCAATGCGGTCGCGTTCCTGTGCCAACCGGCATCACGTTTCATTACCGGTACTATGCTGCACGTGAACGGCAACGAGTATCTGTCCTAGTTCGATGCGGTTTGCATTAGCCATTCTGCTCTTTTTGTGCGCAACCGCCGCGCCCGCACTGTATGCCTCGGAAATTTTCCCCGGCAAGCACTGGGACAGGATCGATCCCCCGGAACAAGCTGGGTTTTCAAGTGCAAAGTTAAAGCAGGCTAAAGACATTTACGACGATATGGCGTCGAATGCCTTTATCGTCGTTTACCGCGGCAAGCTGCTCGTCGCTTGGGGCAATATTGACGAAAAACTGGACGTCTATTCGGTGCGCAAAAGCTTCATGAGCGCGCTTTATGGAGTGCACGTCGGCACCGGAAAAATCGATACACACACGACCCTCGCCGCACTTGGTATAGATGAAGAAGAAGAACCGTTAACCGAAACGGAAAAGTCCGCCCGCATCATCGATCTTCTGCGCGCGCGATCCGGCGTCTATCATCCTTCAGCCTATACGAGCTACAAGAAAGTACTCGAACGCCCCGACCGCGGCGAATACAAACCCCGTGAATTTTGGTTCTACAACAACTGGGATTTCAACGTTCTAGCGACGATCTTCCATAATCTGACCGGCACCAACATTTTCGATGCATTTGCGCGCGATATCGCGAGGCCAATCGGTATGGAGGATTTCAAGCCTTCAGACGGGCGGTTTCATAAGGAATATGTTTCGCGCTACCCCGCCTATCCGTTCCGCATGACTGCCCGCGATATGGCACGATTTGGCCTTCTTTTCGCACGCCACGGCAAATGGCGTGGGCGGCAAATCATCCCTGCTGATTGGGTGGCCGAGAGTACCCGCACCCATTCCATTACCACTCGGCGAAACAGCAAAAGCGTCGGTTACGGATATATGTGGTGGACCGTTCGACCCGGTCGCCGCCATTTCAAAAACCGGCTCGGCGACGATGCCTTTTCCGCTCGTGGGAATGGGGGCCAATACATCATCGTCGCGCCTAGCCTGGGGATCGTCGCGGTTCATACGTCGGATTGGAAATGGACCCGCAAAAAAGTGCGTTCCGGCGCGGTTGGCAGATTGTTGAAAGCAGTGCTTGCGGCCAAGCTCGATGGCTAAACCTGCGCGTTAACTCGCTGCCGGCTTGCGGATAAACAGCAGCATCACCCCCGACAGCGCAAAATAGGCGACCCCGATCCACGTCATCGCCCATACGGGTGCGGAAATATCAAGGGCCCAGCCCAAGATCGGTGGGCCGAGGGCGGTGGAAAACACGCTCAAGGTCGCAACGAAGCTCCGAATAGCGCCGACGAATTTCGTACCGTAAAGGTCGGAAAGCGCGACCGGGATCAACGTCGACTTCATGCCGAACCCGACACCGAACATCGCGAGATAAACCCAAGCGCCAAGCGCATGATCGACGAAGCCCAGCACCAAGAGGCCGACGATGTAGGGCAACATTGAGAGC
>DLVK01000268.1:0-4263 GCA_003444235.1 Rhodospirillaceae bacterium | reverse complement strand
CCAATAGGAAGACCAGCAAATAATGAGGCCATCCCACCTCGAAACGAGTGGGGTGCGGGAAAAGTACAAAAACCAAAATGTAAAACGGAAATGCCAGTAACGGTCCGGTGAAAGAAAGCCATACGCCGCGCACCGACCGATCAAATAGATGAACCGCACCGGGCTTCCTAAGCAGGAACCGCCATCCCGCAATCAGCCCTTGGAAGATCGTCTCTTGTGCGGTCCTTGCCGTCATTGGCTGTCGCGGAAATAGCCCTCCAATATCGCCCGGTAGATGCCCGCCAAGGCGTTGATATCGTCGACCTTACACCGCTCATCGACCTTGTGCATGGTTTGTCCGACGAGACCGAATTCGCAAACCGGACAGTAATCCTTAATGAAACGCGCATCCGAGGTGCCACCTGTGGTGCTCATTTCCGGCCGTTCGCCGGTGACCTCTTCGACACAATCGGCGACCAGATTACTCAGCCTGCCCGGAGGGAAGATGAAGGACTCGCCGCTCACGCGAATCGAAATTTCATAATTTTCCGCACCGCCTGCCGCCAGGTCGAGTTTCTCTTTAATCCAGCTCTTGAGAGTGTCGGAGCTGTGCATATCGTTGAACCGAATATTGAACCGCGCCTCCGCGCTGCCGGGGATAACATTTTCGGTGGGATTGCCGATATCGATCGTGGTGATCTGCAAGCTTGATGCCTGGAAGTAGTCGTTGCCGTCATCCAGCGGCTCCGCGAGCAACGCGTTCATCATCCTCACCAACCGGTGCGACGCACTATCGGCGAGGTGGGGATAGGCAACGTGACCCTGCTGACCATGCACGGTGACGATGGAGTTCATCGAGCCGCGTCGGCCAATTTTCATCATTTCGCCAAATCGGGTTGGATTTGTCGGCTCGCCGACGACGCAATCGTCGAGCGTTTCACCCTCGTTTTCAAGCCATTGCAGGACCTTCCGGGTGCCATTGATGGCCGGACCTTCTTCATCGCCGGTAATCAGAAAACTAATGGACCCCGGCAAACCGCCCGCAGCAATCAAATCACCGGCGGCGGCGGTAAAAGCGCCGATCGCGGTCTTCATATCGACCGCGCCACGACCGTACAAAACACCGTCCTTTATTTCCGCTGCGAAGGGGTCGAACGTCCATTCGCCTAATTCGCCTGGTGGAACCACATCGGTGTGACCGGCGAAGCAGAAGTTTGGGCCGGCATCGCCATAGCGGGCGTAAAGGTTGTCGACGTCAGGCGTCCCCTCTTCGGAAAACGGCAACCGTTGGCAATTGAATCCGAGATCTTCAAGCGTCTGTTGCAGGAGATCGAGCGCACCACCCTCTTCCGGTGTCACGCTCGGACAGCGGATCAATTCACGGGAAAACTCGACCGCATCGACCATGAAAGATTAATCGCGCAACAACTCGTTGATAGAGGTTTTGGACCGCGTTCCTTCATCGACTGTCTTCAGGATCACCGCGCAATAGAGATTGGGGCCCGGCGAACCGTCGGGGAGCGGGTCACCTGCATGGCTGCCCGGCACAACCACCGAATATGCCGGCACTCGGCCACGCGTCACTTCGCCGGTCTCGCGATTGATGATTTTGGTCGACTGGCCAATGAAAACCCCCATCGAGAGCACCGACCCCTCCTCGACGATAACACCCTCGACCACTTCCGAGCGCGCGCCAATAAAACAGTTGTCCTCGACAATTACTGGATCGGCCTGCAACGGTTCCAGAACACCGCCGATACCCGCACCGCCGGAAATATGTACGTTCTTGCCGATTTGGGCGCAGGAGCCCACGGTCGCCCAAGTATCGACCATGGTACCGGAGTCCACATAAGCACCGAGATTGACGAACGACGGCATCAGGACCACACCCGGCGCGATATAAGCCGATCGTCTGACGACCGCGGTCGGAACACTCCGAAAGGCGGCCTTCTCGAAATCGGCTTCGGTCCAGCCCTTGGTTTTAGCCGGAACTTTGTCCCACCAGGCAGAGCCGTCAGGCCCGCCCGATTGCGCCCACATGTCATAAATCCGAAACGACAGGAGCACCGCCTTTTTAAGCCACTGATTGACTTGCCAACCGTCCGCTCCCTTTTCGGCAACTCGAGCCTGACCTGAATCCATCAGATCGAGCGCGCCTTCGATCGCATCTCTGACTTCTCCCTTGGTCTCGGGCGTAATCGCGTCGCGGTCGTCCCAAGCGGCGTCGACCGCGTTTTGTAAATCTGCGTGGCTCATGAAATTTCCCTGTCTTCTGAGTGTTATATGCGTTGTCGCTGACGCCAGCGCGGGCCGATCCTGTTGAACTTGCGGCCCCAAGTCAAGCCGCGCCCTCGCCGAGTGACTTAACAAGTTCGTCCAACCATTCGGTCAAATCCTCAACCCGATGGTCCACATAGTCGGTACCGTCAGCGTCTTCCGACCATCGATGATCGGTCTCGATCAGCACCGTCGCCATTCCGAGCGCTTTCGCCGGCTCCAAATTACGCGCCACATCCTCGACCATCACCGAGCAGGTCGGTTCAATATCATGTTTCGCCACCAGGGCATGGTAGGCGGTGATGTCGGGCTTTGGCAGAAATTCGGCAGCGACAATATCGAATACATCGTCGAAGTGATGGCTGATCCCAAGGCGCGCCATAATCCGTTCCGCGTGCGCCACGGAGCCATTGGTGTAGACCAGTTTTCGGCCCGGCAATTTCGATAATGCCCGCTCCATGGTCGGGTTGGGATCGATCACCGAAACGTCGATATCGTGTACGTAGTCGAGAAAGGCGTCGGGCTCCATATCGTGATTTTTCATTAAGCCGTTCAATGTCGTCCCGTAATCGCGGAAATAGCGCTTTTGCAGTTTGAAGGCCTCGTCCTCGTCGATATCGAAATACTCGGCGATAAAGGCCCGCATGCGAATATCCACCTGGTAGAAAAGATTGCAGCCAGGCGGATAAAGCGTGTTGTCGAGATCGAATATCCAATGGTCGGCGGTGGCAAGTGAAGGCAACATACGGCTCTCTCGGCTGAAAATTAGCCGGCACTCTATATCACGGCAATCCAGCGGTCACAGCGAGAAATCTCGCGTCCGACGAGTCCCAGCCTCACAAAACCCTTGAATCGAAGCGAAATGCTGGCTTTGTTAGGCGATGGAGCAGGGTAATCAGACCGAAATTAAGATGGCAAAAGCCGAACTGACGCAATCTCCCGGCGCGAGGGCCGGGCTGTCCGCCAGTACCGCGCTTGCCCGGTATCCGGGCCCGGTGCTGGTTTTGACGGAGGCAAAGACGCTCGAAGCGCTCAACGCAGAAGGCGAAGCGCTTGCGGAGGCGCTCGCGAAACCGTTCGGTGGCGCAATTGCATCTGTGCTGGTTGAACTTGCCACTACCACGGAAGCGACCGGCGAGGCGGTTTCGGAAAAGATTTCGATGCCGGCAGAAGCGGAAAATCCCGGCCAATGGCTGGACGCCATATTGGTCCCCCAATCGGACGGCGAGACCTTGATTCTCTGCCGGGATATCACGCTTGACGTCAACGTCCGCTCGGCACTGGTTGAATCGCGCCAGCGCTACAAGGATTTGGTCGAAGTTGCCGGTGATTTTGCCTGGGAAACCGATGTTGCCGGTGTCTTTACCTTTATTTCCGCCGAAGAAGCGCTCGGCTTCAACGCCAAAGAACTGATTGGCGTAAATCCCGAGACCCTGCTCGCGCATCCCGCGGTATCGACAGCGCTTCCATTTCAGCCCGACGACGTAGTTCTCAACGAAGAGTTATGGCTCAACCATGCAGACGGACATCCGCTTTGCATCATGGTTTCCGCGCTGCCGCTCTATGATGGGCTCGGCCGACGTGTCGGGTCACGCGGAATGTGTCGAGATATATCCGTGCAGCGTCTTCGTGACGACATCCTGTCGCGAAGCCGTATGCGAGACCGGGTGGTGTCCTATATCGTCGATACCTTCCGATCCAAAGAGCGGCCCGAAGACATGTTGCACACCGCTGTCACCTCTATTGGTCGGGCACTAGAAATCCAAGGCTGTGACATTTACATCCGCACCTCGGACGGTGAGTTGAGTCGTGCCGACGGATTCGGATCCGCAGCCGGCGAGCACGATTGGACCCAAAACGTGCTCGATCATATCGAGGACGAAACCACCTTCGAAGGCGAACTCGACGGCTATAAGGTATTGGCAACGACCACGGAGTTCCATCACCGCGGTAACGGGGCACTGATTCTATTGCGGCCGCCCGAAGAACCATGGACAGAAGAGGATC
>DLVK01000080.1:4440-7695 GCA_003444235.1 Rhodospirillaceae bacterium | reverse complement strand
CCTTCAATGATTTCCTTCATCTCGGGCAACAACTCGTCATAGGCCATCTGCATATTGGCGAACTGGGTGGACCCGCCGAAGGGCGGCACTTCGATCGCATATAGGATCGTCGCGAGCGACGGGACCTCGTGATAGGACTTGTCCGTGTGCCAGAAATAATTTCCGTGACTGCGGGGCTTTTTCGTCGGCTTACCGTCCGGATCGAGATTGGACACCACATGAACCGGCGGAAACGGTTTGCCGTTATGATCATGCGCCACGTGGCCCTCGATCTCTCCAAAACTTTCCGTGAAAGCGATCTGTTGTTCCTTGCTCAGCGTTTGATCCGGGAACGACAACACATGGTACTCGTTCAACGCCGCCAGAATGGCATCGCGAATTTCGTCCCCGAAAGGTTCCGACAAATCAAGCCCGGCGATTTCGGCGCCCGCCACCTGGCCTATCGGCCGAATGTGAAGTGGGCCCTTCGGCGGATTCTCGGCTTCGTCGGTGCTGATATCCAACCCGCCCGCGAGATCCATGGCGTGTCTCCTATCCCTTAGCTCTCAGTCACAATTAACGCTGATTTTACGCCCTCTCCCGAACGCGTGCAATTGAGGGCCTCAAGGCTTGATTTCGGCAAGTCATCTATGAAATCATTAATTGAAATTCATTAGGGTATGCGTTGGCGGAGATTAACATGAAACTGCTCTCAACCTTCATATTGTCAGCATTCATAACTGCGACATTGGGCTCGACGGCTTTTGGGGGAGAAGTTGGAAAAGGCCCAATTACCCTGTCCAATAAGGTAAAGCGGTATCTAGAACGTTATCTCGACGAAGGAGAGCCGGGCGCATTCGCGATAACCGCGGATGGCAAGTATGCGTTGTATATGTTTTGTCCCGGCGCATTCTGTTCGGACGAAGCCTATATCAAACAGGACACCGTCGATAATTGCGAAACCAAGGCTGAGAAGAGAGGGATTACGGCGCCGTGCAGGATTCTCGCGGTTGGCGATGAAATCGTCTGGGATGGACCAGTAAAGAACCTTCCTAGAAGCTTACGCGAAGATACGGGCAATGAACCAGAAATAGCTGCCGACACACCTCAGGACTCATCCTCAGACAATACCATCGAAAAAGCCGAGAACACCTTCGAGGCAATTGAAATCGGCAGCAAAGTAACCAGCCCCGTTTCACTAGGATCAATCCGAGTCCCCTTGCCGGGGTCAAACTGGGTTGTCATTGCCAAAAAGAAATCCTTGTACGAAAAAAATGACGGCGATGTGCTGAATGTAAGTCTCATTCTCGCGCAAATTCAAAACGATACCCTTAAAAAAGTTGTTTCGATGACGACTGTGGGTGCTCGGACCAATCCTTTTAAAGGCCTCAAAAAAACTTAAAGCCTGCAAACGCGAAGACATGCTTTTTCGTAAGGTTCGCGTAAACGGTCGTAAGTTTCAGGATTGTTGGTTTATCAATCACTCGACCTTTTTCAAAAAAGACAAAAAAAGGTACTGGAAACGCGCTTTTGGAGAGTTGCGAGAGCGCGGTTTGACCATTCCGGTCGAAACCCCTTATGTGGGCATTCGCATGGCTAATGGAGAAAGATGGACAACCGTAAGGTTCTATTGGAATGCGGAATCCGATGGCATGACGCCGGCAGATTATAAAGGGCGGAGCAAATCTCAATGGCACGCCTACAATATCGAAGACCACCCCGAAAAATTGGCCTATGTAGAAAAACTAAAAAAATGGGGCGCCGTCTGGCGTAAAAAAGTTAAGGCGGGACTGGCCGGGAAGCTATAATCGGCGTCAGACTCTTTGGCTAATTGGGAGACGCCGTCATGCAAGCCTTCAATATGAAGGATGAAGAGGAGTACGACCCCCATCACCATATTCATAAGGTGCTGGCAAAGGTCGAGGAAGGTGATGCGACTATCGCCTGTTGGGAACCTGGACAGACAAGCCCCAACCATTGTCATCCCCATGCCAGCGAAATCTATTTCTGCTTTGAAGGCGGGGGTGTTATGCGCACCGAAGGGCATACCGTCGATGTAAGGCCGGGTTCGTTTACCTATCATCCACCGGGCGAAGTACACGAATTTATAAATGGCGACGAGCGCACGATTCTTTTCCGGGTTCGGTATGGGGGTGACAAGGTCTCACGTCACAAAAGCTGGGACGGAAATGCCGACTGGGTGCAAAGGCCCGACGATGCGGACTACTACGAGAGCCTCAAGGAGTAGCTCACCTATTAGGCTTTACCCGCGCACTTGATCCTTGCCGTAATAAAGCATCACCACATGCTCCGCTTCGGCAAAAAATAGCCAGCGCTCGACGGTAACGCCGAGTTGCGCCGAAGTCGCCGCCAAGACCGCCAATACGGTTGCGATTGCCCCCGAAGACAACGCTATGGCGAGGATACAAACCGTCGGGACGGCAAAAGCCAAAATCAACGCGAGGAGGCGTAACTTCGCCGCATGTTTGCGCGCCACCTGATAGCCCATTTCCTCCAAAAGATAATTTCGTCCCGTATGGGGCGGCTCTAGCAAACGCGTGGTTCCGGTAGTGCCGAGACCAGTCGCACTTTCCGCCGTCGCCACAGCGTCCGCACCGTCGATATGTCGCCAATAACAAAATTTACAAACGAAGCCCACCCCTATCGCGAGCAAAGCACAGAAGGTCAGAATTGGTGAAACGGGCAAAAAAAAGGCCCACAACGCGACCAGCCACATCACACCGGACATCAAGGCGAGGCTCAGATACACCGCCGCCACCCATCGATTGTGCCAGCGAGGAATGGATTTAAGCGACGCATAAATCATTGCCGTGCAATAGACAGTTATCGCCGAGCCCACTGCCATAACGAGTCCCGCCGCCCGCCAAGCATGTAAATCCTGATCGAAAAGCACCCAACCGGCCGCAAAATAGAAAGTGGGCCCATAAACCAATATCGCCATCACGCCTTCGCGCGACAACCAGGAGGATCGCCATTGGGTCACTGCCCGCCAGGCGCGCTCGGGATGGCCGAGATGGAACGTCGAGGACAATAAACCGATTGAAATGGTGCCCAGAGCCAATCCCAGAATCAGAATGCCAAACCACATATTGGTCGGCAACAAACCGAACGCCGCCCCGATCCCGGTGACGAACAGAAGTCCGTAGCCAAGGCCGGAAGCGGTGGTGAAAAGGATGATAGAACCGGCTGGATGCATTCCTAGTCTGACAGCAAATCGTCAACCCAACCGAGGAAGCCGCCATCAGGCTTGGCTTT
>DLVK01000080.1:0-4141 GCA_003444235.1 Rhodospirillaceae bacterium | reverse complement strand
TCCGCCATCAGGCTTGGCTTCTTCGAGCCGACGCCCGCTTCCGTTCGCGGCGGCGGCATCGCGCCGCGGTCGCGGCGGCAGATATTTATTCGTCGGAGCGCAGTCCATTTCCGGCATCAGGTCATAGCCGCCCCGTTTGTGAACCAGTTTGGAGACTTTGGAATTCGGGTCGGCAAAATCACCGAAATGCCGAGCACCCGCAGGGCAGGTCGCGACGCAAGCCGGCACCCGCGTGCCGGGATCGAGATTGTCGTTGTAGATGCGGTCGATGCAGAGCGTGCATTTTTTCATTACGCCCGCATCATCGTCGAACTCGCGCGCGCCATACGGACAAGCCCAGGAACAGAGCTTGCAGCCAATGCATTTCGTTTCGTCGACAAGGACGATTCCGTCCTCGGCCCGCTTATAGGATGCGCCCGTCGGACAAACCGTGACACAAGGCGCATTTTCGCAATGGAGGCAGGATTTCGGGAAATGTACTGTCCGTTCGCCGACTTCGGTTTTTTCCTCGAAGGTATGGATGCGATTGAACCAAACACCCAACGGATCGTGACCGTAGGGATCTCGGTCGGTCATCGGCGCGTGATAGCCGCTCGCGTTCCACTCCTTGCAATTAACCGCACAGGCATGGCACCCAACGCAAATGTCGAGATCGATGACCAATCCTAACCGACTCTCGGGGCGTACTTCGGGAAGCGACGTCATCCGTTCCGCCTCGGCTTTTTACTGAAGCTTTCCCCAAAGCGGGAAATATCGACACGCTCGCTAACTTGCGTTTTGGGACTGAGCGGCGGGAATTGCGGATAGGTCTCCTGACTGCCATTCTGGTCCGCCTTCTCCACGCGGACCCGAAGGTCGTACCATGCCGCTTGGCCCGTCACGGGGTCGGAATTCGTAAACCGATACCCGCAAGGTTGTTCCGGCAACAATTCATCGATCAGGTGATTCATCAAAAAACCGGACTTGGCCTCGCGCCCGCCGGCTTTAAGGTTCCAGGCTCCCGATCTTTTGCCGATCGCGTTCCAGGTCCAGACCGTTTTTGGATTAACGCCATCCATCAACCGTACCTGAACCTTGATGCGACCATTTCGGCTGGTCACCCAAACCCATTCGTCATCGGCAAGGTCCATCGATTTCGCTTTCTCACGCGCGATATATAGACGGTTCTCTCCATGGATCTGGCGTAGCCAAGCATTCTGTGACCCCCACGAATGATACATCGCCATCGGCCGTTGGGTGATCGCGTGCATCGGAAATTCATCGACCCCCTCGACGTCGTCTTCAAAGGGCGGGTACCAGATCGGCAAGGGATCGAAATAGCTCTTGATCCTTTCGCGGTGGCCTTCGGGAACGCGTACCGAGCCATGGCCATTCGCGGCGAGGCGGAATGTCTGCAATTGCTCCGCATAAACTTGAAGAATGATCGGGCTGTCGCTCGCGATGAATCCCATCTCCGCGGCAAAAGCCAAATAGTCCGCATTTACGTTTTTGTAATACCGCTGGTTGTCAGGCAGTTCGTGACGCCAGAAACATTGATTTTCGATATAACGGCTGAGTTGATCCGGGTTCGGATCGCCGCAACCGATTTTTGAACCATCCGCACCGCGCCAGCCGGCCAGCATACCGATGCCAGGCTTGCGTTCGTGCAGCACCATATATTCCTTGTAGCCACCGGGATATTTGGCCGACCCGTCTTCGTTTACCAAGCCTTCCAGGCCGAGACGCGCGCCAATGTCGATCAACACATCCTGGAACGGGCGCACGTTGCGGTCCGGCTGCACGACAGGATGACGAATCGAATCCGCCGCGCCGTCCGCATCGCAAATCGGACGATCCAATAGCGAAATGCAATCGTGACGTTCGAGATAGGTGGTATCGGGAAGGATCAGGTCGGCGTAGGGCACCATCTCCGAGTAGAACGCATCGGAATAAATGATGCGCGGAATTTTATACTCGCCGGTCTCCTCGTCCTTATCGGTAAGCATTTGGATGGTCCCGGTCGTATTCATCGCCGAGTTCCACGCCATATTGGCCATGTAATAGAAAAGCGTATCGATCTTGAAAGGATCGCCCTGCCAAGCATTGGTGGTCACCATATGCATCAGCCCATGGGCCGACATGGGGGCGTCCCAGCTGAATGCCTTGTCGATGCGCTGCGGTTTGCCCTCTTCATCTACCAACAGGTCTTCCGGTGACCGCACAAACCCCAAATGTGGTCCGGGCAAGGGCGTGTTGGGACGCACGTCTTCGCGCTTGCCCGTTGGCTTGGGCAGCGAATCAAGACCTTTGGGATAAGGGGCCTTGTATCGCATGCCGCCGGGCACATCGATGCTCCCGAGGAGAATTTGCAACATGTGAATCGCACGGCATGTATGAAAGCCGTTCGAATGCGCCGATATACCCCGCATCGCATGCATGCTGACGGGGCGGCCGACCATCTTTTCATGCTTGCGGCCTACCCAATCGACCCAGGGAACGTCGAGTTCGATCTCTTGTTCGAATGCCACTTCGGCGATTTCGGCGGCAAGACGACGAATCGTTTCCGCAGGCACGCCGGTTCTGTCAGCGACCGAATCGGGAGAATAAGCTTCATCGAGATATCGCTCTGCCAAGATGACGAAAGCCGGTTTCGCTTTCCGCCCGTCGGGGAGCGTGAACACACCTTTAAGAGCGGGTTTCGTTTCCGGATGGTGGGGTTCTGCAAGGGCCTCTTTAGCGCGGTCCCAGCAAAGCGGATTTCCATCCTCATCGCGGACAAAAAGACCATGGTCGGGCGCGTCGGGTTCGTCGATCACCAGCCAGGGCGCATTGGTGTAGCGAACGAGGTAAGGCGCATCCACCTTGCCAGCACGCAACAGTTCGTGCACGAGCGCAAACACGAAAAGTCCGTCTGCGCCGGGCGTGATACCAATCCATTCATCGGCGATCGCGGAATATCCAGTCCGCACCGGATTGACCGACACAAACTTGCCGCCATGGGTTTTAAGATGACCCAGCCCGATCTTAATGGGATTGCTGTCATGGTCCTCGGCAACGCCGAACATCATGAAATAGCGCGTCAGCTCCCAATCGGGTTCGCCAAACTCCCAGAACGCGCTGCCGATCGTATAGAGCCCCGCAGCGGCCATGTTGACCGAACAAAAACCGCCATGGGCGGCGTAATTGGGCGTACCGAACTGCTGCGCCCACCAACTGGTAAGTCCCTGGCTCTGATCGCGGCCAGTGAAGAAGGCGAGCTTACGGGGATCCGTGGCTCGGATATTGCCGAGCCACTCGGTTGCCGTACCGATCGCTTCCTCCCAATCCACTTCCTCGAATTCGCCGCTGCCACGAGGCCCGACCCGGCGCAATGGATTGGTCAACCGTGCCGGCGAATTCAACGTCATGATTCCGGCGGAGCCTTTGCCGCAGAGAACACCTTTATTCACCGGATGATTGGGATTGCCGTCGATATAGCGGACGGTTCCGTCCTTCATATGAACGCGAATTCCGCACCGACAAGCGCACATATAACAGGGCGTATACCGGATTTCGTCCGATACCGACGGGTTCACGTCGACAATACTATCGGGAACAGGCGAAGCCTTACGTGCGAGGCGACCAAAATGATTCTTCATTTCACGTCAAACAGTTGACAAATTATCGATTCGGATACACTGACCTGAAAATTACTTATCGAGAGATCAGCGATCCAAATTTGCCAACGTCGCCTCGCCAATTGGCAATGTGAATCTTTCGCCCGCGCACCCTATTTGCTACCGTAGGCCCTAGTCAATCCATAACTGGATGGAAAGAAACGACTCTGACGGGAGGTTTTCTAATGAACAAGAACACTTTGATCGTTGTTTTGTTGCTTGCGGTTGCCGGCCTAGGTGGCTGGATGTATTTGCAACAAGACAAAGGCGGCCAAATGGATGCGGCAGCCGGTAAACAATTCATTGCTATCGGCACCGGCGGACCGACCGGCGTCTATTTCGCCACCGGCAACGCGATTTGCCGTTTGGTGGCCAAGGAAGCCGCCGAGGGCCGCAAAAAGGGCCGCAAACACGGTATTCGCTGTTCCGCGCCGTCCACCGGTGGATCGACCTACAATATTGGCCAGATCGCGGCGGGCGAACTCGATTTCGGCGTTGCCCAGTCC
>DLVK01000196.1:0-6179 GCA_003444235.1 Rhodospirillaceae bacterium | reverse complement strand
GCTTGTAAAACCCGTTTACCACCGCACCGGGCTTAACGCTGAGCGTCTCGTGATTGACGTCGCCGGTCACTTCCGCGGTCTCCGCCAGCTCCACGTCGTTGGCCGACAATGCGCCAATCACCTGACCGTGTATCGACGCTTCTTTGCAGTGGATTTTACCCTTGATATGGCCCGCACGCCCGACGGTAAGCTGTTCACAGCTAACATTGCCGTCGATACGCCCTTCGATATGGACTTCGCCATCGCCTTCGATATCGCCTTGAATATGGAGATCCGCCGACAAAATTGACGGTGCGGTATTCTGCGCCACGCCGTTTTTCTTTTCGACCGGCTGTAATTTGTTTTTTAGTTTGTCCGCGATGTCCATTCCGGTGCCCTCGCTGGTATTTTTGTTATTGATTTCATAGTACAGCCTTAATGTTGCCTAAACAAGAAAGCTGACAACTTTTAAAATCAGTAAAATCAAATAAATAATTAGAGGCAGGCATTGAATTCCTGCTCGATTCGGCTACAAAAATAGTTAGCGAAATCCTAAGAAATACCAATCCGATAAAGAAAAGGGGCACCAAAATGAAAATCGGCTATATCGGCCTCGGCAATATGGGCCGGCCCATCGCGGCTAACCTCGCCCGTGCCGGCCATGAAATGATCGTCTTCGATTTGAACCGGGAAACGGTGGACGGCTTTGTCGAAGAATTCGACGCACGCCCGGCAAACGGATTGGAAAGCCTCGCACAGAGCTCCGATGTGGTGATTACCATCGTGCCGACTGGCCGCGACGTCCGCCAAATCATGCTCGGCGCCAAGGAGGGGGACGATTGCTTGCTCGCTGGGCTCGATGACAGCAAGCTTTTTATCGATATGAGCTCGTCCGAACCGACCGGGACCTTGGAGCTCGGCGAAGTGTTGAAAGAAAAAGGCATCGCCTTCATCGACGCACCGGTTTCCGGTGGCGTTAAACGCGCCGAAGCCGGCACGATTGCGATTATGGTCGGTGGCGAAAAAGAGTCGGTCGAACGCGCCCGGCCTCTTTTCGAAGCGGCAGGCCAGGATATTTTCGAATGCGGCCCACTCGGTGCGGGTCACGCCACAAAAGCGCTCAACAACATGCTGTCGGCGCTCGGCGTGCTGGCAACGACTGAAGCGCTCCTGATCGGAAAACGGTTCGGGCTCGATCCGGCGTCAATGACCGACACGCTCAATAAATCCTCCGGTCGCAACAATGCGACCGAGCTAAAATGCCATCAATTCATCCTCAATAAGAATTGGGCCTCGGGATTTTCGAGCGGGTTGATGCTGAAGGATCTCACCATCGCCCAAGACCTCGCTCGCAGCACCGGTCTAAATGCGCCCTGCACCGCACTGGTTCGGGATGCCTTTGCAGAGACGGTCAATCATTACGGCCCGGACTCGGACCATACCGAGTTGGCGCGCCTCCTGCAGGAAGTGCGCAAGACCGAGCTTTAAAAAGAAAATTTATTCCGCTGCCGCGCTGACGTCCTGTTCGGCGACAAACTTCTCCGCCTCAAGCGCGGCCATGCAGCCCATACCGGCCGCCGTCACCGCCTGACGATAGGTCTTGTCCTTCACGTCGCCGGCAGCGAAGACTCCTGGAATATTGGTCGCGGTGCTGTCCGGTGCGGTCAGAATATAACCTTCGTCGTCCATATCGACCTTGCCTTTGAAAATTTCGGTGGCCGGGTCGTGTCCGATGGCAATGAAGAGCCCCTGCAGGTCCAAATCGGACGTTTCGTTGGTTTTGACGTTCTTCACTCGCACGCCGGTCACCTCGAGCGGATCGCCACCACCCAACACCTCATCGAGCACGCTGTCCCACATCACTTGGACTTTTTCGTGATTAAACAGGCGGTCCTGTAGAATTTTCTCGGCGCGCAATGCATCGCGGCGATGAATGAGCGTAACCTTCGTCGCGTGATTGGTGAGGTAAAGCGCTTCCTCGACCGCAGTGTTGCCACCGCCGACCACCGCCACTTCTTGATCCTTGAAAAAGAATCCGTCGCAGGTCGCACACGCGGAGACGCCGAAACCCTGGAATTTCTCCTCGGATTCGAGACCAAGCCAGCGGGCCTGGGCGCCGGTGGCAATGATTACCGTATCGCCCGTATAGGTATCGCCCATATCGCCGGTCATTTTGAACGGCCGCTGGGTGAAGTCGACGTCGTTGATCATATCGTAGATCATCTTCGTGCCGACGGCCTCCGCCTGCTTCTGCATCTGCTCCATTAGCCACGGGCCCTGAATTACCTCTTCGAATCCCGGATAGTTCTCCACATCTGTCGTGATCGTCATTTGCCCGCCGGGCTGCATGCCGGCGACAATCAATGGTTCGAGACTGGCGCGCGCGGCATAGATCGCCGCCGTGTAACCCGCCGGCCCGGAGCCGACGATAAGAACTTTGCTATGATGATGGGCCATGCGATTTCCCCTTAGTTTTCCGCAGCCGAGCTTACGAGGTAGCGTTTAGGTGTCTGGCTTTCAAGCCCTCAATCCCAACTGGTCGGTGCCAAATCGACGCGCACACCAAATTCCTCGGCCCCCTCGGCGGCGGGGAAGCGTTCGAGTACCAGCGGATCATGCCCCGGTATGATGTGTTCCGGCGACTCCGCCAGTTTTTCGATGGTTTGATAACCATTGAGCATATCTGCAACGTTAAACACGAGCGGGAACGGATTGCGGTCGTTCATATTGGCGTAGAGATGAACTGCATCCGCCGCCAACACCACCCAACCGCGCGCTGTCCAGATCCTGACAATTTGCAGGCCATCCGTATGGCCGCCCACGTGATGCAGGGTAACGCCAGGGGCCAGCTCACCCATACCCTCCACGAACTCGACCCGGTCGCCATAGAGCGCGCGCACCATATCGACGACATAATCGACCGCGTAAATATCGCGAAAGGTGCGGTGTTTCATGTGACGGCCGGTGGCAAATGCCATCTCCCGGTCCTGGACGTGAAATGTCGCCTTGGGAAACTCGTGCGCATTGCCGCAATGGTCGTAATGCATGTGGCTGACGATTAGATCTTCGACTTCGGACGCGTCGATGCCGACGGAAGAGAGCGCTTCCGCCGGTGTCCGCAACAGCTGACGGCCGCGCCGTTTCGCTTCCTTTTCTTCGAAACCCATATCGACGACGATAACCCGCCCGGCCTCGTTGCGAAGCGCCCAGACGAAATAATCCATCGGCATCGGACCATCGTGAGCATCATTGAAAATGAAGTGCTCATGCTTCATCGCGTCCGGCCTGTCGGCGTATTTAAGCGCGAATATTTCCCAGAGCTGGGGTTCGCTCATGGCTTAGGCATCCAGATATGGGCGCTGGCCGCGAATAGTGGTGCGGTGCATGCGCCGCCGGGCATTTTTCTCGTCAAATGGTAACGCCTTGTGGAGGACGCTTCGGTTATCCCACAGGACAACATCACCGGGCGTCCAGCTATGGGCGTATTCAAACTGCGGCTGACTGGCGAATTCGATCAGCTCTTTGACGATCGCTTGGCTTTCCTCGTCTCCCATACCTTCGAAGCATCGGACAAAAACAGCGGAAAGGTAGAGCGCTTTGCGGCCAATCTCGGGGTGGGTAACAACTGCAGGATGGCTCAGCGGCGGGTTCGCCGCCCTTTGTTCATCGGTCAGCGGCGGGCGTTCCTGGTGATGGTTCTCGTAATTCCAAACGTAATCATGCACGCCCATTTGCTTTTCAAGCCAAGCTTTACGTTCTTCGGGCAATGCGTCGAATACGGCAAACATACTGGTGAAGCAAGTCTCACCTTCACCTTCCGGGCATTCGACGCAATGGAAGATCGAGCCCATGCTCGGCTCGGTCACGTATGACAGGTCCGAGTGATATCGTTTCGAGCCACCAAATGCGCCGATATGCTTTCCGTTCTCGATGATATTGGAAACAACGAAAATTTCCGGATGTCCGGGCAAGCAATAATTGCTCAGTACATGACTTTCGAGCGGGCCGAAGCGTTTGGAAAATTCGATATGCTCTTCCGGCGACCAGTGCTGACCGCGAACGACGAGAACACTACGTTCGCACAGTTCGCGCCGAATTCGCTGAAACACCTCTTCCGACATCGGCTGGGCGAGGTCGACACCCGACACTTCCGATCCGATATGGTCCGTCACCGGCGTAAAGGTGATCGACTCGTTCACGCGATTTTCCGCAACTGCCATGTTCCCTCTCCTCTATACCGGCCGCAAAAAAGGTTTGTCGCCTTTGATCGTGGTCCGATGCATCAAACGCCGCGCATTCGTTTCATCGAATGGCTCCGCTCGATGCAATAAACAGCGATTATCCCAGATCACCATGTCTCCTGGCGTCCAGCTATGGGTATAGCCGAATTCGGGGCGCTTCGCGAAGTCCATGAGTTCGGCCAGAATGTCTTGGCTTTCTTCTTCCGAAACGCCGACAAATTCTCGAGCATGAAATTCCGAAATATATAACGAGCGCCGACCGCTCTCAGGGTGAGTTCGGACGGCCGGATGGACCACCGGCGGCGTCTTCGCGCGCTGTTCTGCGGTCATCGGTGGGCGGTGCGCGTGTTCCCGGTCGTGATGCCATCCATAGTCGTAGACAATGTCCTTTCCCTCGAGCCACTGCTTTTTCTCAACCGGCAGCTTGTCGTAGACCGCGCTCATACTGATGAAAGACGTTTCGCCCTCTCCTTCGGGGCACTCACGGCAATAAAAAAGCGAGCCCAAGCTTGGCTCAGCGATATAGGCAAGATCGGTATGAAATTTTTTCGACCCTCCATACGCACCGATATGCCGGCCTTTTTCTTCGATATTCGAAACGACGAGAATTTCGGGGTGTTCGGGGAGGCAAAATTGATTGAGCACGTGACATTCCAGGTCACCAAAATGCCGGCTGAACGCGATTTGAGAGTCCGGCGTTAAAGTTTGCCCGGGGAGTACCAGCAACCCATAAGCAACGAATGCGTCGTGGATTGGTTCGAACTGAGCGCTCGATACCGGCTCGGACAGATCGACGCCCTCGACGCGCGCGCCGAAACTCGGTGTTAAGGGCGATACGTTAACTTGCTCGTCATTCACTTGGGGTATTCCCTCTTTCGCCGCTGCGGCAGCCCTAGGACGATGACAAAATGCGCACCAGACCTTCGGCCGGAACCACCTCGATCTTGTCGCCGGATTTAATTGCTCGAGTTATGTCGGTTTCGAATCGATCCATGAACGGCAGCTGCGCGAAAGCCGCGCCTTGCGCCATTACCGGATTGGCATCGTTGAGCAGCAGGCCGAGCGGCGCCTTCTCCTTTTGCACCATTTCGCGCAGCATCCAGGCCGACGCCACTCCGCCCTTGGCAGCATTCAGCACCAATATGCGCCCGACATAGGATTCCCCGTACAACAGATGACTGGGACGCGAGACAATGCCCCGGTCGCGATCCAGATCGTAGCGCGTGCTGAAATTATCGGATGCCGCAAGCGCAATGCCTTCCACCGCCGGCCCGATCCCCACATGGCCTTTGATCACCGTCTCGCTCATGACCCGCTCCTGGGAAGCACTTTTCCGGCAATCGCAGACTCGATGCAGCGCGGGATAGAAGCAGGCGTCGGCTTATAGCCGTAACCTTCGCAAATATTCACCATTTTCACCGAATGGGTCATCAGGCGCGTCCAGTCATGGGCTTCGCGAATTTCCTTGGCAAACGTGGCAAAAAAATCATGCCCGTGGACAACACGCCCGCCCGCTTTTTCGATCGCTTGATTGAGCCCGATGCGCGCGCAAGCTTCTTTGATTTCGATCGGCGCATAGACCAACAGCGTGGTGTCGTCGTGAACTTTGCGACCTTCCAGCATGGCGGCAATTTCGACCAATTCTGGAATATCCAATTGCGGTGTCGATAGCGCGACGACGTCGAGCGTATCTCCCTCGCCACCCCATTCCTCATAGAAAGCGTCCAAATCGGTCTGGGTAATCACCTCAGTATCGAGGCTTTTCCCTCCGGCCGCGCTTTTCCAGTCCGGCGCCTCCGGAGTGATGCCGATGACATGGAACATGGCGATCGAGCCATAGCTCGCCATCGCAAGCGCCATATGATTGAGCTCGAGAACAGACGGACGCGGACCGGTCAATTCCAATGCCGGCACGGACCAGTAGGAATTGAGCTTACGACCGATCAACGCGCCGACAAT
>DLVK01000567.1:0-3742 GCA_003444235.1 Rhodospirillaceae bacterium | reverse complement strand
GGCGTCCAAAATTATCGAAAGTACCTCCGATGGGAGTTAAGCAATGAGCGTTCCTTTATTTACGCCGATCGAACTGGGCAACGTAACGCTTGCCAACCGCATCGTCGTATCGCCGATGTGCCAATATAGCGCGGTCGAGGGGAGTGCTACCGATTGGCACCTCATGCATTTGGGCAACTACGCGTTGTCCGGAGCCGGCTTGCTGATTCATGAGGCGACCGCCGTGGTGGCCGAAGGGCGGATCAGCCATAGCTGCCTTGGTCTTTATTCCGATAAGAACGAATCCGCTCTGGCCCGGGTGCTCGAATTTTGTCGCGGCATTAGTGATATTCCGCTTGGCATTCAGCTCGCCCATGCCGGGCGCAAGGGGTCGTGCGAACGTCCCTGGGAGGGGAGGGGGCCGCTGTCGGGTGAAAACGCGTGGCAAACCGATGCGCCTTCCGCTCTAGCAATGGCAGACAACTGGCCGACGCCGAATGCGGTAAGCATCGAAGAGATGAAGGCGATCAAGGCTGCTTTCGTAACGGCAACGGAACGTGCGATCGCACTCGATTATGACCTAATCGAACTTCATTGCGCCCATGGCTATTTGTTGCATGAATTCCTGTCGCCGCTGGCGAATGCGCGCGAGGATGATTATGGCGGCAATCTCGCCAACCGCATGCGCTACCCGCTGGAAGTTTTCGAAGCGGTCCGCGCGGCTTGGCCCGAGGGGAAACCGCTAGGCGTGCGTATTTCCGCAACCGACTTCGCTGAAGGCGGATGGGAAATTGCGGATTCCGTCGTCCTTTCCGACGCACTGAAGGGTCTCGGGTGCGACTATGTGACCTGTTCGGGAGGTGGCGTGACATTTGACCAAACCATCGAACTTGAACCCGGATACCAAATGCCCGGGGCTGAAGCGGTCAAACGCGAAACAGGTATGCCGGTGATGGCCGTAGGTATGATACGGGATCCGAAGTTCGCAAACACAGCCATTGCCGACGGAAAGACCGATATGGTCGCGTTGGCGCGTGGATTCTTATACGAGCCACGCTGGCCGTGGCGTGCGGCGTACGAGCTGGGCGTCGATGCGGCTTATCCGCCGCAATTCGAACGTGCGGCACCTTCCGCATGGCCGGAGGCGTTCCCGGACCAGTCGGATTGACGGCTTTGGTCCAATGAAAATCGGTGCGGCGTCCATCGCGAATTTGCTGGCTCTCGTCTCAGTCGCGGTTGGCATCGTGATTTTCGTGGCCGCCCCGTTATGGGGACTCGAACCAGTTGCGACCCGAGTACTAGGGCTGACCATTGCCGCTGTTGCCTTGTGGGTGACCGGTGTGGTGTCGCCGGCGTGGCCAGCGTTCATGATTTTTGTTGTGGTTATGATTTTCGATCTTGCGCCTGCATCGGTCGCGTTTTCCGGCTTTGGAGCGGGCGCTGCTTGGCTGACCTTCGCCGGGGTCATCTTCGGTATAGCCATTCACCGGACCGGTCTTGGCGGTCGACTGGCGGACTCCATGCTTGGCCGTTTCGGCCGGTCTTATCGTGGCGCGGTGATCGGTACCGTTATCGTAGGGTTCCTCTTTTGCTTCATGATGCCGTCCTCGATGGGGCGGTGCGCGATCCTAGTTCCACTGGTATTGGCAATGGCGGATGCGCTTGGCCTCAAAGAGGGCAGACGGGGCAGGACAGGCCTGGTAATGGCAGCGGTCTTTGGCACGGTTCTCTCGGGCTACGCAATTTTGCCGGCGGGCATCCCGACGATCATTATGGCCGGCGCGGCGGAAAGCCTTTACGGCGTCGTGATTCGATTTGGTCCTTATATGCTGGTCCATTTTCCAGCTGCGGGCCTCCTGACGATGGCGGCGATCATCGGTTTGGTGTTGTTGTTGTATCCCGACGTTGCCGAGGTGACGCCGTCTGAAAAACCTGTCCCATCGCGATCGTGGAGTGGCGCAGAACGGAGATTGGCAGGCATCCTCGTTCTGGTTCTCGGTCTCTGGACAACGGACTTTTTGCACGGACTCTCGCCGGCTTGGGTGGGTCTCGCGGGTGCGATTGTTTGTGCAATGCCGAATATCGGCGCACTCGATTCAGAGGCAATGGCACGCGACAGCGACTATACGCCGTGGATTTTCACGGTCGGCATTATCAGTCTCGGTGCCGTTATTGCCGACTGCGGACTTGCGGGCGTAATCGGCGAAAAGGTACTTGCGGCCACCGATTTTGAACCCGGCGCTGATGCCAAGAATTTTGCCACGATGGTTGGGGTATTCAATGCGATCGCAGCAGTCGCGACCACTGCTGGCGTTCCTCCCTTATTGACGCCGATGGCAAGCGGTATTGCCGATGCCGCGGGTTGGCCATTGCTCACGGTGTTGATGGCGCATACGGCGGGCCAATACGTGATGTTTTATCCGTATCAAATTCCGCCGATCCTGACCGGCGCACTACTGGGACGCGTGTCACTGCTCAGCACCACCGTGATGGGACTGTGTTGGACGGGACTCTACTTGGCGCTTATCGCGCCATTGAGTTTCTTTTGGTGGCGTTGGCTCGGAATGTTCGAGCACGCGGGAAGTTAAACCCTCACCACTACGTCGTCGCCATCGATGGCATATTCGGTGCCGTAGGTTTCCGAGCCCGCATAAATCTTTTCGAGTTCGGCGGATTCGTTGGCCGGGGAGACGAAATAGGTTTCGTTCTTCTCGTTGTGGCGAACTAGGGCAAAACGCACTTCGGAAAAGGCATTGTTGTCCACAGTAAGTTTCGGCATCAGGCCGATCCAGTCCGGATGCTTTTGCGCCCGATGGCCGGTGTGGAAAGAAAAGCTACCGAGCCCGTAAAAGATCGCCTTGCCCTTATATACTTCGACCGGTAGCGGGAAATGGGGGCCATGGCCCATGACAATATCGGCCCCCGCATCGATGGCTGCCCGGCCGGTTTCTTCCATATAGGTCAGGACATCGTGGTTGAGGCCCCAGTGGTTGGAGCTAACCAAGACGTCGCATTCCTTGCGGGCGGCAGCGATATCATCCTGGAATGCTTGCAACGCGGACGGTTCGCACCATGTCAGCACCTCGGGCGGGTTGCCGGGGCGAGTGAGGGTCCGAAGCTCGGTGATTTGGGGCCTGTACGCGGTATGCGCTTGGATCGTGGCAACGCCCGGGTAGTCGTCCTTGGCTTCGTGTCCGTGAGACCAATAGACAGACGTCCGTTGCATAAAGCCATATTTGACACCGTCGCGCTCGACATAGATCGGCTGATAGGCATTCTTGCGGTCCACGCCGGCGCCGGCGTGCGGAATGCCAAGTTCATCCAGCCGGCCGCATGAGGAACGAATGGCGGGAGCGCCATAATTCACATTATTGGCATTACCGATAATCCCAATGCCGCCATCGATCAGGGCCTCTCCGGCGGAAAGATCAGCGTAGAAGCCTTCATCTTCGACAGAACGTTCGAACTCAGGTTCGTAAAGGCAGCATTCGAAGTTAGAGATCACCAAATCAGCAGCCCGTAATGTGGGGCCTACTTGGGCGAAAGGAATTTTCGGGTCTTTCACACCTAATAGATTGATATCGCCTGTTAGGATTACCTGTTGCGCCATGGTCGGAGCCTCCCTCTCGCTTTGTCTACCGCTATTATGGGCAGATTTAGCAAATTCACAGCGCAGCACCAAGATGGCTGGAATTCGCGAGCGCTCGTGGCTGTGCTATAAGGCTGCACCTTCTAATGGAGTGACGCTAATGTTTTCCGCGAC
>DLVK01000263.1:0-4044 GCA_003444235.1 Rhodospirillaceae bacterium | reverse complement strand
AGCGGGGCGGGCTCGGAGTATCTACCTGCATTTCCATGGGTGGCGATGTCATCCCGGGCAATCCGATGGTCGATTACATCCGGCGTTTCGTCGACGATCCGGATACGGACGCCATCGTCATGTTCGGCGAACCCGGTACCAAGGCTGAGCACGAAGTGGCGGCTTTTCTGCAAAGCGGTGCCTGTACCAAACCGTTGATAGCCTTGTTGGCCGGCGAATTTCAGGAGAATTATCCGGCAGGCGTGAGCTTCGGTCATGTCGCGGCGATGATCAACGCGACGGAAGATACTGTTTCTGCCAAGCGAAAAATGCTGGCCGACGCGGGTGCCATCGTCGTGAATTCCCTCGGCGAAATTCCCCTTAAAATCAAAGAAATCATAAGCACCTGAAAATAAAGGTGGATTCATCCTTGGCCTGTTTATGCTGCTGTGCAATATAAAAGCGCACCGCAGGTGCCAGTGAGTGAGACAAACTAGCCATCGAACCCTCGAAGTTTGCGCTCCCGAAAGGGCGGCCAGGGTGATCGATATTGCGAGATAGCAAATGCCGCTTAGGTTGAATGCGAAAGACACAGATTTCGAAAATGCATTTTCGGAATTTCTCGACGCCCAACGCGAGGCGGCGGCGGATGTGGACCAAGTCGTGTCTGACATTCTTGCCGATGTACGCGCGCGCGGCGATGCGGCGGTGCTCGACTATACCGAACGCTTCGACCGTTTGAGCTTCGAGGCGGGTCAGCTGCGATTTACCGAAGCGGAAATTGCGTCCGCGAAGCAGGATTGCGATGCGGAAACCCTCGCGGCACTGAACCTTGCCGCCGAACGCATCCGTGATTTTCACGTCAAACAATTGCCCGAGCCGCTCTCCTATCAAGATGCAATAGGTGTTCGGCTCGGCGCGCGATGGACGCCTGTATCTGCTGCAGGATTGTACGTGCCGGGCGGCACGGCGGCCTATCCGAGCTCGGTTTTGATGAATGCAATACCTGCCACGGTTGCCGGTGTGGAGCGGGTGGTGATTGTCGTGCCGACACCGGATGGTGAGATCAATCCGCTGGTTCTGGCGGCGGCCGATATCGCCGGTGTGTCGGAAATTTACCGCATCGGTGGTGCGCAGGCGGTAGGCGCATTGGCTTACGGTACCGAAACGATCCCGCAAGTCGATAAAATTACCGGCCCGGGAAATGCCTATGTCGCGTCGGCCAAGCGGCAGGTATTCGGCACGGTTGGCATCGACATGATTGCCGGCCCGTCGGAAATCCTCGTCGTTGCCGATGGAGAGAACGATCCCGACTGGATTGCCGCCGATTTACTCAGTCAGGCGGAACATGACGAAAGCGCGCAATCGATTTTAATCACCAATGACGGCACATTCGCCGACGCGGCTGCTGCTGCGGTCGAGGCTCAATTGCAAAGTCTCGAGCGAGAGGCGATTGCGCGGGCAAGCTGGGAAGCAAATGGAGCCGTCATTGTGGTCCAGGATTGGGCCGAGGCGGCGGCATTGGTCGACCAAATCGCGCCGGAGCATCTTGAACTCGCGGTCGCGGAGCCGGATGCCTTGGCGGACAAAATTCATCATGCGGGAGCAATGTTCCTCGGTCGCCACACGCCGGAGGCGATCGGCGATTATGTAGCGGGGCCCAATCACGTGCTGCCGACATCGCGTAGTGCGCGTTTTTCGTCCGGTTTGAATGTGCTCGACTTTATGAAGCGAACGACGCTGGTGCAGTGCGATGAGGAAAACCTCCAGGAAATAGGACCTGCGGCTGTAACGCTTGCAGAAGCCGAAGTGCTTGGCGCCCATGCGCGATCGGTGGCTGTGCGCCTGAAGCAAAAGGAATAGGCGGATGGGCGAGCACAGAATCGCCGATATCGAACTCGATCAGGTTTCATTGATCCGCTACCGTGCCGAAGTCGAACATGAGCGGAAGGTCGCGATCTACGATTTGCTGGAAAGCAATTACTTCGCGCCGTCGGGGGAGACGGAAGGACCTTATCGGGTACGGTTAGGGGTCACCGAAGGCGATCGACTGAAATTCGATATTCGTGATGTAGAAGACCAGCCCCTTCGTATTATCACCCTATCGCTCAAGCCTTTGCGGCGCGTGGTACGAGACTATTTCCAGATTTGTGAAAGCTATTTCGATGCCCTCAAAAAGCGCACTGTTCAGCGGCTGGAAAGCATCGATATGGCCCGCCGGGGTCTGCACAACGAAGGGGCCGAACTGCTGAGCGACCGGCTTGCAGGGAAGATCGAACTCGATATCGATACCGCGCGTCGGCTATTCACGCTGATTTGCGTGCTACACATCCGGGCTTGACGCTGTGCTGGCTGGCGGCTTCATTCAAGCATGACCCGCAATAGTGCATCCAAACTTGTGTTGGCCTCGGCCTCTCCGAGACGCCGCGATCTATTGGCGCAAATCGGCATCGTGCCGAACTCCATCGAGCCGACAGATATCGACGAAACACCGGAGCGAAATGAGCTTCCGCGCGAGTACGCAAAACGAATGGCACGCGCCAAGGCATCGGCCGCCTCGGTACCGGATGCGTTCGTGCTCACCGCCGATACGGTGGTTGCCTGCGGTCGGCGTATTTTGCCGAAGGCCGAGAACGAAGCCGCTGCTCGAGAGTGTCTTCAGCAATTGTCCGGTCGACGCCATAGGGTGTTGGGCGGGGTCTGCTTGCTTCTCCCCGACGGCACCCGGCGTGAGCGTTTGGTCGAGAGCTCGGTTGGTTTCAAGCGGCTGTCGTCTTCGGAAATTGATGCTTATGTGGCTACCGGCGAGTGGGACGGCAAAGCGGGTGGTTATGCCATTCAGGGGCGTGCGGCCGAATTCGTGAAGTTCGTGTCCGGCTCGTTCAGCAACGTTGTGGGCTTGCCGCTTTTCGAAGTTGCGCAGCTATTGCGGGGAAGCGGCTACGAATGGTGAGCACACCGGCGGATATTCTGATCGAAACGTCACCGGTGGAAACCCGCGCGGCGTTGATCGACGGCGAGGGCCGGTTGATACGATTTTTGCGCGAACCCCATCACCGCCAAAGTCTGGTCGACGGGATTTATCGAGGACGTATTTCCGCGCTCGACAAGGCATCCGGTGGAGCCTTTGTCGAAATCGGCGCTTCGACCGCGGCTTATCTGCCCCGCGCCAAAGGCCTTACCGAGGGCCAGGCGTTGGTGGTGCAGGTGTTGCGTGACGGTTGGGGCGAGAAGGGAGCGGTTGTTACCAGGTCACCTGTCCTGCGCGGGCGTTATCTCGGTTGGCAGTCGACAGGCAAGGGGGTCGAGACGGAGCGCGGTGTGCCGAAATCCCGCGCCGCCCAGACCATCCGTGACGAGCTGGCAGCGTCTGTTGGGGGTCGGATTATCGTTCGAAAGCCGGCGCTTGAGGTGAGCTTGGAGCAATTGCAAGACGAGCTGGCGTGGCTTGGTGAAATCTGGGCCGGCATCGAACAATCCTCCGAAGAAAAATCAGCGCCGGAATGTTTATTGGCGCCGCCCGGCCTGGCTCACCGGTTGCTCCGCGATTGCCAACCGGAAGAGGGAATTTATGTGGATGACCGGGGATTGTTCTCCGAACTGAAGGATAGCAGCGCATCTCGTTGTCCCGACCTTAAGGGCCGGATTGTCTTTCACGACAAAACGCCCGGTCTGTTTGAGGCAGCGGAGGTGGAAACAGAGTGGCAGGCAGCACTTGAGCGCAAGGTAGCGCTCGAGGGCGGTGGCCAACTGACCTTCGACGAGACCGAAGCTTTGGTCGCCATCGATGTGGATAGCGGCAATGTGGGGGGCGGTCCGGACGGCATTCGCCGAGCCAATTTGGCGGCTATGGCGGAAATTGCCCGCCAAATCGTGCTTCGCAATCTCGGGGGGCTGATCGTGATAGATCCGATCACCACGGGTAATCGGGGGCACCGCAAGCAAATGGTCGATGCGCTCCGCCGGGAGATGAAAGGGGACGATCGGGCCACGGATGTGTTGGGGATGACATCGGCGGGCCTGGTTGAAATGCCTCGGCAACGCCAGGGGCCGAGCCTGTCTGCG
>DLVK01000203.1:0-8312 GCA_003444235.1 Rhodospirillaceae bacterium | reverse complement strand
CCTGAATTGACAACGATCGCCCCGCGTGAGGCTTCTACAAGTCGCCAATCATGGCCTGGCAGTTTGACTTCTAGCCCCGGGAGATCACCTTGCGGCAGCATTGTAAGAAAGCTTGAATCGGTATGGGCAGAGACGCCAAATTGATCCTTTTCGCCGAGCTCGGCGGGGGGGGAATGAGACATACGAAACGAATATGTCGCTTCCTCAAAGGGTTCTTCAAAATAGTCAGCGTGCAGGTCCAGCGCCAATGCGTAGAGCGGTAGCATTCGCTGGCACAAGGCCTCCATCGTCCGGCAATAGGCTAGAATGGTTTCGCGAAATCCCGGCAGTTCTTCCGGCCACATATTTGCCGGACGATACAGCTTTCCGGCAACGACGTCGGGATGGTCCGACGGCAGGTCGCGTTTTACGAAGAACGCTTCCACGAAATTTGGTTTCCTTACTGCGTCGGCGTCCACTTGCGAAGCACGGGAACGGCTCGTATTCACCGCCATATATCCGATGTTGTGCTCGTTTCCCAGTAGGGCCATTTTGGCTTCGAGAGGCTGCGCATGGAACCGTTTGACCGCCTCAAGTGTCGAATCGATCTGTTCTATCGAGACGCCATGATTGTCCAAGATGTAGAACCCAACATTCTCCATGGCGTGGCGCAATTGCGACGCGATGACATCGCGTGTATCCGCGTCGCCTGCGAGGTAGTCGCCGATATCGATTACCGGAATAAAATCAGCCTTTGACTGCGATAAGTCGCTCATACAATTAAATATAGGTCGCGCGGCGGAGGCTGTTAACGGAAATTGCTAGAGCCGGATGCCCAGCGCCTCTCTCAACACCGGTTCACTTTTGCGGGTTAGGGCGAACGCGCGACCTTCATCGATACTCCATACCCAGCGCGCGACGATCCATCGTTCACTGAATCACCGATGCCACTATTCTACGAATCAATCAATTATCCAAAACTCATCAAGATTGAATTCTTCAAGATAAGCGGACTGGTCAAGGGCTATGTCAAATCAATGCGTCGACGCTCAAATCCTCGCCTGAACTGGCTGTTGGGCTGACCGTTATCGCAAGTTTGACAATGTAACTCGCGAGTAGTGTGAACCAATTCCAATCATTTCATTTCTCTGAGTTGCAGCATAGTTTCCGCGGCGGAGTCGAGGGCTTGCGTTAGCGGTAACTCTGTCGATTTAATGAAGACCCTTTTCGTGGCCCGCATCGCACGGCGGTCATAGCCGGCGAGCGTTTTGGCCATCTCCAGGGCCTCGTCCAACACCAGGTCGTCCGCGACCACACGGTTGATTAGACCGAGCGATAGCGCCTTATCGGCGGATATGTCCTCCGCGAGCATGAGCAGCTCAAACGCGGCCTTTGGGCCAATGCGATGGACCAGGCCGGGTGCGACTAATGTGGCACCCATTCCGCGTTTAAGTTCTGGATATCCGAAAACCGCACCCTCGCCGGCGACGACCATATCTGCCGTGATTGCAAGATTGCAGCCGCCGCCGAGCACGTATCCACGAACGGCGGCAATGACGGGCTTATCTGTTCGGTTACCCAGTTGATAGATGGCGCGCGATAAATCCGCGTGGTGCCGTGCTTCTTCCGGACTTGCATCTTGGCGCGTCGCAGCCTCCTTGATATCCGCTCCCGCGGAGAAAGCCCGTTCACTGCCTGTAAGAACGATGGTCGCGATTTGATCATCGGCGTGCGCCTCATCGACCGCGTTAACCAGACCGTGCACCAAGGCGTCATTCATAGCGTTGAGCTTGCTCGGCCGGTTAAGTGTCAGTATGCGCGTTTCGTCCCGGTCTTCGCTCAACAATACCGGCTCTTCAGACATGTCCGTCTCTCCTATTATTTTCGCTAAACTTATTTCTTTCCTGCCGTCTTGCGTTTTGCACCGGGCTTTCTTTTAGCCTTCTTCGCCACTTCGACGCCGGCCCACTCTTCATATAATTTTACGAGTGAGATGCTGGGGTCGTCGCCCTTACCCTGGCTGACGGCATATGTCAGGAATTGGCGGACCGCGGCACCCATCCACATTGGAACCTCCAATGCTTCCGCCTCCTCTGTGCAGAGCCGGACATCCTTCAACAGAAGACGGGTCGCCATGCTCTTGTCGTAGGTTCCCGTCAGCACCGATTTTGGAAATTTATCCTGGGTCGCGCTGTTGCGCCCGGAGGAAGCGTTCAGGACGTCGATCATGACGGCGGGATCGAGGCCGGCTTTTACGCCGAGCGTTATAGCCTCTGACGTTGCGACGGTTCCAATTGCGGACAGAAAGTTGTTCGTCAGTTTCATTGTTTGCCCGGCGCCACGCGTCTTGCCAATATAGAATAGGTTGTTACCGATAATATCGAGTGCGGGTTTCACCCGATTGGCGAGCACCTTGGGTCCAGACATCATCAGCGCGAGTGAACCGACTTCCGCGCCCCGGATCCCGCCACTGACGGGACAGTCGAGAACGCTGATCCGCTTAGCTTCCAAACACTTTGCCACCTTGATCGCCATGAGCGATCCCGTCGTCGAAAGATCGACATAGTCTTTTACAGCCTTGCCGTGGACGATGCCGTTCTCTCCCAAGGCGACTTCGTGGACGACATCGGGCGTCGGCAGGCTGACTAGGATTGTCGTTTCGAGGTCTGCAACCTGCTTTGGCGATTTCACGCGTTTTGCACCCTTCTTGACTAACGGCGCTGCCGCCTTTGCGTTTACGTCGCAAATAGTGAGTGCATATCCCGCGTCCAGGAGGCGGCGTGCCATTGGCCCGCCCATGGCGCCGACGCCGATAAATCCAAGCCTTTTCTCATTCATGTGTTTGTCCCTTCGGTGTCAGATTGCGGGTGGCTTTGTCTTGCGTGGCGGGATAGGGAAACCGTTCTCAACGTGGGCTGGTGCGCGGTTCCGAACTTGTTACCGCTCTGACCAGCCGCGATCAGCTTGCCAAGAGCCCCATCAACTTGCAGATGTCGTCCGCTGATAATTCGTCAAAGCGTCCGCCAAGTCCGATAATCCGTTCAGTTGTCTGTGTATCGTACTTCAACGCAAGACAGTCGCGTACCTTGACGAGGTGATCTTCTTCCGGGATCGGTGGCGTGCCCCATTTCCCGCGAGGGCCATCGCACCGCGCCGTTACAGTGCTGCCGTCGTCCAAAGTCGCTTCCGCTATAACGTACATCTCGTCAAAATTGCCAGTGATATCATCCCGCATCTCGACATCGATCATGTCCAGCATGGGCGTCATATCGTCGGCGAACCGGCGCTCATTGGTGAAACTGTCCATAACGACCTTGCCGTCAAGAAGCGCGCACGCGGTTGTATATTGCCAACTGAACTTGCCGTCGAGGCCGTCTTCTGGGTAAGGCCGGTCGATGTAGGCCATCATTGGCGTGGTGAGCTTGACCCGGCGGATGCGCGAGGGGTCGCCAATTTTCTCGCGCAGTTCCAGGCCCGCCGTGATGACAAAGTGAGTGCCGAATTGGCTTGGGAACATTTTGATTGCGTAGCCAGGCTCAGTGACGCGAAAGGGAGGTCCGTAATTTAAGAGGTCGTCGATCTTGAAACGCTCATCGAAATAGCTCGCGACGTATCCACGTGGGTGTTCAATCACATCGGGATTGGCCGTGAAGCCGCGCTCGGCCAGGAGCGCCGCGTCGACGCCTTCGCCGACGGCATGACCGCAATTGATTGATTTCGACATGGTTCCGACATTCGCGAGAATACTGCCGACGCGTGACGCAACGATGCCGATGGCGCAACGGAGCTTCGTTGCGTCGAGATTAAGCAGATGGCTAGCTGCCACGGCAGAACCTAGCGGCCCGACGAGGCCCGGTGGATGGAAGCGAACGGTCTTGATATCGCTTTGCCGCGACGCTTCACGAACCCAGCCCATAATCTCAATGCCCTTGATCATCGCGGTCAGACCTTCTCGCCCGTTGGAGCCGCGCATTTCCGAGATTGCCAGTACCGCGGGCAGTGTGGTCGAGACCTGATGGTTGGCCGGCTGCCACATTGGTTCGAAATCGAGCACATGCATTGACGCACCGTTGACATAGGCTGCATGCACCGGCGATGTCTTGAAATCAAAATTGATAACCGTCGAATCCGGATGTCCGCCAAGTGCTTTGACATGGGTGGCCAATACTTCCGGCGCTTCCTCCTGGATCGTTCCGGCGACGGCGACGGCAATGCCATCAAGTATAATTCGGCGCGTGCGGCGGATGGCTTCCTCGTTCAAGTCCTCCCAACACGTTGCGACGATTTTCTCACATAGTTCGGCCGTCAAACCCATTTTCTGGACTCCCTAGTTTCGCCAATCTCCGTGGGCGCAATAGAGTCTATGTCGCGGGATGACCCTGCCGAGGGCGCGTCGCCGCCGCGCGCAGATCTATTGGAGAATACTTATGAGCTATGAAGCGATCACCTATGAAGTTAAGGATGAAGTTGCCGTAGTGACCCTCAATCGCCCTGAAGCACGGAATGCACTCGACATCCGTATGCGAGAAGAGATTGCCGATGCAACGCTTCGAATTCGTGATGACGAAAGCCTGAAGGCAATGGTGTTGACGGGCGCCGGCGGCGCATTCTGTGGCGGAGGCGATCTGAAAGCGCTGACGGAGAACCGGCAGACGGCGGTCGGCGGTCGAAAGCGGATCCAGGATCTCCATCTTTGGCTGCCTAACCTCGTCAATTTAGAGATTCCAGTGATTGCGGCTGTCGACGGGGCCGCCTATGGCGGTGGCTTCAACCTGGCCTTGGTTGCCGATTTCATTCTGGCATCGCCGCGCGCAAGGTTCTGTTCTGTATTCGGTCGTATCGGCCTCGTGCCGGATGTCGGCGGATTTTACCTGCTTCCGCGCATAGTCGGACTGCAGCGCGCCAAGGACTTGATGTTTACAGCCCGGTCTTTCGGATCCGAGGAAGCGAAAGAGATGGGAATCGTCTATGAAATTTACCCCGAGGACGTGCTGCTTGAGCGGGCGATGGCCTTTGCGGGACGCTTCCGTCACGCCTCGCGACAGGCGATCGGCCTCACCAAGAACGTCCTGAACCAGTCGTTGACACTGGACGAGCGGGCGATTGGTCAGCTTGAAGCTTATGCGCAGAGCGTGGCATTCACGACGGACTATTGCCACGAGGCCATCAACAACTTCCTTGAAAAACGTCCACTCGAATTCGATTGGGACCGTTTGTCAAAAACGGGAGATTAAGGCGGCTGTTCCTATTCCATTCGATTTCGATAACAGATGTGATGCGGCGATATTTCGGTGGGGCGGTTCTAGGCCGCATTCTGTCCCAGATATCGAACGCAGGCCGGAGGCGAGATGGCGGAATATCCTTACACGAAAGGTTTGCATGATCTTGGAAACGGGGCCTGGGCCTATTTGCAACCGGATGGTTCCTGGGGGTGGAGCAATGCGGGACTGATTGTCGACGGGGAAGAATCGCTGCTCGTCGACACACTGTTCGACTTCAAGACAACGGCGGAAATGCTGATGGCCATGCGCGCCGCGGTCCCGAAAGCGGAAGCGATCGACACTCTGGTGAACACTCATTCGAACGGTGATCACACATTTGGAAATAAGCTGGCGGGGGCGGGCGAGATTGTTTCCTCGAAGGCTTGTGCGGACGAAATGGCCAATCGAGGTCCCGAACATCTCGCGGAACTCATGCGAAATGCAGGGTCTCTAGGGGAGGGCGGCAAGTTCCTCTACGAGGCGATGGGGCCCGCGAAGTTCGACTTTGAGGAAATTGACGACTACGTCCTGCCAACGCGCACTTTCGAGGACGAATTGGCCCTTACCGTTGGCGACAAGGAAGTGCGGCTCATCAATGTCGGTCCCGCACATACCGGCGGTGATGTATTGGTCCATGTGCCGGGCGACCGGACCGTGTTTACAGGAGATATCCTCTTCAACGAGGGGCATCCGGTAATTTGGGAGGGGCCGATTGCCAATTGGGTCCGGGCTTGTGACATGATGCTGGAGTGGGATCTAGAGACTGTCGTGCCAGGGCACGGGGCGATCTGCGGAAAGCCCGCCATTCGACGGATGAAGGAGTATCTCCTCTATATCGATGCGGAGGCCCGAAAGCGTTACGACGCGGGAATGGGCGTCGAGGAAGCGGCGTTCGATATCTCGATGGCTGATTTTGATGGTTGGTTTGATGCCGAACGTATCATCATCAATTTGCAGACACTCTATGGCGAGTATGCAGGTAGACGGCCCAGCTTCGACCGCATCAAGCTATTCGGTATGATGGCGCGCTACGCAAGGAGCCGTTGATATCGCCTCCTGCGGTCTTAATCCGGTTGACTGAGGGATTATTTAGCGTCGTTTCGGATCATCGCCACATAGCGGATCGACAACACGTCGCCACGCCTCCCAGCTTTCGTCGGCGTAATAGCGGTGTCCATAAGGGGCGGCGACGGCATCGATTTTGGTGTCGGCATTCATGCTTCGATAAGCCCCGCGCGCACCGTCAACGACCCTGAGGACACCATCGAAGGGGAAGATATGATCGTGCCGCCCGGATAAGCCGACGAAGGGCCGCGGCGCCACGAGCGCCACGATGTCGTCTGTTTCGAAGGCGTCGAGGAAGCCAGGCAGGAGATATTCCCCGTTTCCGTTCCCGCGCGTCTCAAAGATTTCCGCAACTCGGCGAACGGAACCGCTGGCCAGAACACCGGCAATCCGTGGGTCAAGTGCTGCCGTGTATTGAGCTGCCGTTCCTCCCGAAGAATGTCCGAACAGGTAAATCCGATCGCGATCAATTCGACGAGGCGAATTGGCGATAAGCCAGTTAACCGTGGCGCTCACGTCCATTGCCTTAAGACCGATGAGTGATCGTCCCAGCAGGGCGGCATGGACAGCAGTGTCGATCGTCCTGTCCGAGGACGGATTCGGCAGGTCTCTTTCCATACGTTCGCCGTACCCGATCTGTTCGATGCAAACAGCGAGATATCCACGCCGAGCAGCCTGCAAAGCCATGTCCGCGCCGATACTGAGACGTTGATGATCGATGGGATCGCGCGCATCACCCCAGCCGAGGTGTACGCCTGAAGTCGACCCGGCGAGATGCATGAATACGGGCGCCGCTCCGATTTCGCCACGCTTCGATATCAGCGTCACCGGAATGTCTGTGTCCTCCCGGGCGCGGAGATAATATGTAGTGCGTACGAAATCGGCCTCGTCTTTAAGGGGAATTGGCCTGCCCTCGGCAATGACCTTGGGGATATTTAACGGCTCTCTGTACCCGGTAATTCCAACTAATCGGTCCCGAGCCTTGTTTTGCCAAGCGGATATGGCATTCGAATCGAAAGCCAAGCATCGGCGTCGGCCTTCGTTTTCGGCGAGGAGGCCATGCAAAGGGCTGAGCCGTGTCCCCTCTGGGCGCGGCGGATAAGGATCGAGAGGCAGGCCGAGATAGCGCCATAGCTTGCGCAGGGCGGCGGCACGATAGACACGGATGCGGGTCGATACGTCCATTTCGCGACACTGATGCCCGAGCACGGTGTTGTGTGCAAGGGTTGGGTATAGCGGGTGGCGTTTTGTAACTTTCGTATCGCGACCAGTTCGATGCAGGCAAGGATAACATCCATCGAAAGCTTGACCTCATTCAGCGTCGAACCACGGAGCACGCCTGCACAGACAAGAATTCAATAGAGGGCGTTGCTCCTGGGCGTGGTAGATTGTCTCAGTGTGATCATATTGTCTCGGCGCATTGCCAATTCGGGTGAGAGGCAGTAAGCGAAACCAGCTGAACGGAGGAGAGAAAGTATATGCGGGTAGGTGTCGAGGTTGGTGGCACGTTCACCGATCTGGTGGCGATCGAGGATGGGAAATTACGGATTGCCAAGGTGCCAAGTACGCCTGGTAGCCCGGATGTTGGTGCGCTCGATGCGATTGGTGCGGCTAGCATCGAATACGCCTTGATTTCCGATTTGGTGCACGGTTCCACGGTTGCGACCAACGCCGTTCTGGAGCGCAAGGTGGCGAAGGTCTGTTTCTTTGTCACCCGGGGAACCCGCGATTTGCTCCTGCTGCAGCGGCACGACAAAGCATCAATCTACGACTTACACTATCGAAAACCCGAACCCGTTGCGGCGAGGCGCGACACTTTTGAGGTGGATGAACGCATTGACGCGTCGGGCAACGTTGTTCGCGCCCTTGACGAGGGCGCAACAACGGCCCTGGTGGAAGAGGCGCTTGCCGGCGGTGAATACGATGCTGTCGCGATCTGTTTTCTGAATGGCTACATCAATCCGGCGCACGAGGAAGCGGTTGCAGGGATTGTCCGGCGGGCCGTGC
>DLVK01000464.1:724-15020 GCA_003444235.1 Rhodospirillaceae bacterium | reverse complement strand
GCGCATGAAGCGCCGCCACAGCCGGACCGACGCGATCGAGTTTTGCCGTGAGATTCGCGCATTGCGTCCCGACATCGCATTCGGCGCCGATCTCATCGCTGGCTTTCCCACCGAAACCGAAGAGATGTTCGAGGATAGTCTGCGCCTGGTGGAAGACTGCGACCTGACCTGGCTCCACGTTTTTCCTTATTCCCCGCGCCCGGGAACACCGGCTTCCCGCATGCCCCAGCACCCGAAAACGCTTTGCCGGGAACGCGCCGGACGCTTACGCGAGGCCGGCCGCGAGGCCGAAAAGCGATTTTTCCATGCCGCAACCGGCCAGACCGCAACCATCGTGGTCGAACAGGCGGCGCGCGGCCGGACCGAACAATTCGCGCCGGTTGAACTCGACCGGACCGCACCGGACGGTTCGTTGCTCGATGTGGAAATTACCGGCATCTCCGATGGGCGGTTAACGGCGAGAGCGCTGGAAGCGAACGCGGCATGAGTTCGAAAAGCTGGCTCGGGCGGCTCCGCGACGGGCTCGCCAAATCCACCAATAAACTCACCGGCGGAATCGCCTCCGCATTGACCCGGCGCCGGCTCGACGACGAAGCGTTGGAAGAGCTCGAAGACACCTTGGTTATGGCCGATATGGGCCCCGCGACCGCAGCTCGCCTGGTCGCCGACCTCGGCGAAAAACGTTTCGAGAAGGATATCGAAACCGCGGATGTTCACAGGGCATTGGCAGCGCTGATTGCCGACATTCTAAAGCCAGTGGCACTCCCGCTGGTGCCCGATTCTAGCCACAAACCCCATGTGATTTTGATCGCCGGCGTCAATGGCTCGGGCAAGACGACGACTATCGGCAAACTCGCGAAGACCTTTACCGATGCGGGCAAGAAAGTGATGCTCGCCGCCGGCGACACATTTCGTGCCGCCGCCATCGAGCAGCTGCAAGTCTGGGGCGATCGCACCGGAAGCACGGTGGTTACCAAAGAAGCCGGCGCCGATGCCGCAGGACTTGCCTTCGAAGCGCTGGAAAAAGCGCAAGGTGACGGCACGGAAATTCTCCTGATCGACACCGCAGGGCGACTTCACAACAAAGCCGATTTGATGGCCGAGCTGGAAAAAATCGTTCGCGTGTTGAAGAAACTCGACGGAGACGCCCCTCACGAATGCGTACTCGTCCTCGACGCCACCACCGGTCAGAACGCACTTGCCCAGGTGGAAACATTTCAGGAAAGCGCGCCGGTCAGCGGCCTCATCGTGACCAAGCTCGACGGTAGCGCAAAGGGTGGCGTGCTGGTCGCGCTGGCGGACAAGTTCGGCCTGCCGGTTCATGCCATCGGTGTCGGCGAGAGCGCCGAAGACCTGCAGCCTTTTGAAGCAGGAGATTTTGCCGAAAGTCTTGTCGGACTTGCGGACGAAGCCTGAACGTTCTGGCGCTTAAACGATAATATCGAGATAGAATCCGCGCGGCATCACGTCTTGACGGGGCCGCCCCTCGATATCTAGGGATAACAACTCAGCCAAACGTTTAAGCGCAAACTCGATATTGCGAGGATCGAACCGGCCGCGTTGTTTGCGCGGCGCGAATGCCGGCTTGTCGGCTTCGGTCTCTTCACGCCCCCGGGGGCGCAACGGCATCACGCCGCCAGGCGGCTGGCTTGACCCCGGTATTCTCGGTCCGTCGGATACCATGAATAGAATCTAAGCGTTACAAGGCTTTAGCACAAGCTTTTGCTTTGCCTTATCCGATTTGCGTAATTCGACCGGCACCGATCAATTCGTTAAGTCGGTCAATAGGATCGATGTCCGAGAAGGCAGCCATAAACTCCCGGTCGGTGAAATAGTCGCGACCGTCGAGCCAATCGGAAAGAGTCTTTTCTTCGTTGTTCGCGCCGCGTGTATGGTCGACCTGGAAAACGGACAGCTTTTCTGTGCTCGGCAGATCGTAGATCGGGAACGATTCCTGTAGCGCGCTATTTTTCTGATGATCGCGCACTAACTCCCCGGTTTTCGGATCACGGAGGATTTCGGCAATACGTCCGCCAAGACCCGACAGATGGGACTGCAGCGCCACTCGATCATCAAAATGGGGTAAGGCTGCCTGAAACAGAGCATCATTGTTTAAGTGTGATTTGATCATGTCGAGCACGTTAACGCCGACCATCGGTACCAAACCGAATGTCAGGTGCAAGCTTGCCTCGCTCGACGCAATTGCATCGTGATACTGACCACGCGGGATGTAGAGCAGGTCGCCGGGGGTCAATTCCAATTCGTCGACGAGATTTCCTTTGAGCCGCTCATTCTCTTCATGGCCGAGACGGAACACATAAGGCGAGCTGCCCAGCGGCATCTCGTAAAAACCGTCGTAAAGATTCCAGAATTTCTTACCCGCGATTTGAAGCACGAACACGTCGGTACCGTCGAAATGAGTCGCGAACCCTTGGCTCGCCTGCCAAGAGCAATAAATGTTGCATTTCATTTGCGCTCGGAAGTGTAGCTGCAAACAGCCGGATACATGGGCCAAGCCCGGCGTAAGCGTGTCGGTGTGATTGAGGACAAGAGTAGCGCCCTCCTCCAGCTGCCGGCGAATGAGCTCGGGCACCGGGCGCTGGATCGAATGGCCGTCACGATCCGTATCGGCGACGCAATATTCATCGGGACTCACCGTCGGTCCCTGTTTGGCGAGAGTAAGGAGACGGCCCGTCCATAGCGCGGTGTCGGCCAAAAGCGAGTTGATCATATCCCACGACGCAACACCGGCGAACTTTTGGTCCTCGCCGGGGATATAGAGATGCGATTTACCGTCATGCTCGGCGCTGAACTGATCGACCGAAATCGGAGCGATCAAATCGGCAAATCGGCGCATCCCGTCGCTCATTGCCCCAACTCCCGGGTCGCAGGTTCGACGAAGCCACAGGCTTCCAATGCTTTCAAAGCGGTAACGGTGTCATCAGCAGGTCGTTCGGCAAAATTTTCGAGAAGATCTGCCAGCGTGAATATTTCTGCGTCCTGGGCCCAAACCGCTAATTCGGATGCCACCGGCTCGAGCCCAGAGGGTACTTCCGCACGCAAACCCACCCGGTAAAAGCTGGCAATATTATGGCTCGGCAAGGAAAAGGTTGCGTTCTTCGAAAGTGCCATCAAACGCCGCTGGAGAGTTTCCACATCTCCGACAAAATCCTCACCGCCCAGAATGGTCTCGATCGAGGCTGCCAATTTCTCTAGATGCTCTCCATGTATGGCATTGTCGTCATAATAGGGAAGCTGGGTGCGGAATAATGCTTCGTCGGTCAGCCGCTCGTAGATCAAGGTCAGCAACTCGACACCGCTCGGACGCATTACCGTAACGGTAAGCGTGAGGCAGCCTTCGCTGACACCTGCTGTTTGGTAAAATTGGCCGGCTGGCAGATAAAGCACGTCGCCGGCGGTCATCTCCAATTCACCGGCGAGTTCCTCCGGCTGGCTATTGCCACCGGGCGTCGCTCGCTCCTCGAAAAGCGCCAAATAGGCCGTACCATCGAGTTGGAGGTGAAATGCATCACCGATATCAAACTGGGGCACTTCGGACGGTTGGGTCGGGCCCGAACCGGCCACACGGGCTCGCGCCGAGCCACCGAGCGCCGACGCCAGCGCTTGGGACAGCCGCATCAAGCCAGCGGTCGCGTTTTCGATATTTTCGAGGCCCAAGGTGGCGCCATTTGCCAAATGTTCGAGGACGGCAACCGGGTCCGGGCGCGATATTGGCTGGAGATCGCGATTGATACCGTTGAAGCAATATTCCGCCGCAGGCACAGGTGCGCCATTTCGGCTGAGTGTCAGCCCGGCGCTCGACCAAAGTTTGGAATTATTAAGACTTTCAGTAACCTCATCCCAGGAGATCAGCCCATCAATTTTGACCTCTTCTCCACCAACGAATGCCGGATTTTGATCCAGATGCTCGTCGAAAAATACTTCGACCGGCAGCGGGTCCAACAAGCGACGGAAATTCAATGGGTTCTGCGTCATTGATCGGTTGAAATCCGTGTAGATCGAGCGACTCTAGACCATCGATCCGGCCCTACCAACCGATCATTTGTGTCCGCGCCAAGATGTCGCGACGCTTTATCCCTACTATCGCTTGTGTCTATAAAGCCGCCATGACCGAGCGAACCGCACCAAAATGGCTACGTCCAGCGACCGAATACGGACCGTTGGTTGTCTTTTTCGCCGCTTTTTATGCGGGCGATAAGGATTTAATTACCGCGACAGCCGCCTTCATGGTCGCGGTCGTGGTTGTCGTTTTATGCCTTGCGGTCTGGCGTCAGAAACCACCGACCATGTTTGTCGTCACCACTGCGATCGTGCTCGTCTTCGGAGCGCTGACTCTATGGTTCGAAGATGAGCGCTTCATCAAGATGAAACCCACTATTGTCCAGGCTCTGTTCGCCGCGGTTCTACTGGGAGGGCTTTTCTTTAAACGGCCACTATTGAAGCCGCTCCTCGAATCCGCTTGGCCACTGCAGGATCGAGGCTGGTGGATATTGAGCCGGCGATTTGCGATTTTCTTTATTCTCATGGCCGCGTTGAATGAGGCCGTCTGGCGAAACTTTTCCACCGAACTGTGGCTCAATTTCAAGGTGTTCGGAATTTTGATCCTGACGTTCGTCTTTACCGCGTGTCAAATGCCGCTTTTTACGCGCTACAAAATAGAGCGCGATGAGGACAGCGCCGCTGAGGAATAGGTTTTAGTAATTTCCCCATTCGCCTTCGGGATTGGTGCGCGGCTGGAAATTTATCTCGTTGCCTACCTCCCGATGATGGTGCAGCGCCCACCTAACGGACGGAAAGGCAAGCTCGTCCCAAGGAATGTCGTCCCAGCCGAACAGGGCGGTTTCGAGACTTTCGACGCCCGGCGCGAACTTGCCGCCGATCAATTCGGCCCTGTAGATCATCTGCACCTGGCTAATCCGGGGAATGTTGTAGACCGCCAAAAGACCATCAACGATGATATCGGCGCAGGCTTCTTCCTTCACTTCTCGCTTGGCGCCGTTCAGTACGGTTTCGTTGAGCTCTAGATACCCCGCAGGGATGGTCCAGTAGCCCTTGCGCGGCTGAATTGCCCGGCGACAAAGCAGATACTGCCCCTGCCACAGCACAACTGCGCCGGCAACGATCTTCGGATTTTCGTAGTTGATGAAACCGCAGTCGGGGCAGACCAACCGTTCGCGGTTGTCGCCCTCTGGTATTTCAGATACGCGCGGGCCAAACCCCTGTGTTGATTGCAACTCGCCCATAATCCTCACTCGGGACTAGTCTCGCCCGTCCTCAAGCCGAGAGCAAGCCTCGTCGTCCTAGCGGCGACGGCTGATGCGCCAAAGTTCGTGTACCGAATCGGCCGCGATCAGAAGGCTTCCGTCCGGCAGTAGTGCCAACCCGACGGGTCGCCCCCAAACAGACGCCGGACCGCTGCGGCCACGTTTATCGACGCGAAAGCCGGTCACGAAATTTATATAAGCACCGGTCGGCCGTCCGTTTTCGAAAGGCACCCGCACGACTTTATAGCCACGCGGAACAGCCGCATTCCACGAGCCCCGAAACGCGACGAAGGCATCGTCCTGCCAATCGGGCGGGAAATCGCCGCCTTTTGCGAACAACACGGCCATCGGAGCTGAATGGGATTGGAACAATACGTCCGGTACGATCGTTCGTTTGACCAGATCGGGCCGGCGATTGGCGAAGCGCGGCTGCGGTGTCGGGCCGATATAAGCGTAGGGCCATCCGTAGAAGCCGCCCTTCCGAACCGACGTGAAGAAATCCGGCACCAACTCGTCACCGAGCCCATCGCGCTCGTTTACGGATGTGTAGAGCGTTCCAGTATCGGGGTGAAAGGCGATGCCGATCGGGTTGCGAAGACCGCTGGCAAAGACCGTGCCGATGCCGCTTGCCAGATCGAAGCGTTTGATCGTCGCGTGCGGGGCTGGCTCAACCGCAATATTGCCCATACTACCGATCGCCGCATAGACGAATTTGCCTTGGGGGCCGATGGCAATGTTTCGGGTCCAGTGACCATGGGGCGCGCCAAGTGCGCCAGCCCGGGTCACTGCTTGGCGCGGACCTGTGGGCCGGGTTTCGCCAGGGCCCCAAGGATAGCGCCAAATTCGATCGAGATCGGCGACATAGAGGAATCCTCCGTGCAACGCCAGACCGTGTGGCGTGTTATGGCCATCGGCAAAGACATGCTTCGAGTCTGCCCGCCCATCGCGATCCTTGTCGATCAGCAAGGTCACCTGGTCGAAACGGGCCTCGGCGAGGAACACCTCGCCGCTTGGCGCAACGGCGAGCCAACGGGCATGATTAAGCCCGCTCGCAAATAGATTTGCTTGATATCCCGCTGGCACTTTCGGCCGCCAGTCGGCCTGGCGCCGAACGATATTCGGAGGATTGCCCGCGCTTTCGGTAGCGAAGGGTTTTGGCATGTCTTGTGGTCGAACGTGAAAATGCTGCCCCGGCTCTTCAGCCGCAGCGAAACCCGACCATAAGAGGATTAAAACCGCTGCTATGCGTCTCAATCTTCGTCCTTTCGCTAAGCTGTTCCGCCTAACGCCGCCACCCCCGGCAATTCCTTACCTTCGAGCCATTCGAGAAATGCGCCACCGGCGGTAGAGACATAAGTGAAATCGCCCGCCACGCCGGCACGGTTTAAAGCTGCTACCGTATCCCCACCGCCCGCAATGGAGATCAACTCACCGGCTTTGGTCAGCTCCCCCGCGACCCGGGCCACCGTATTGGTGCACTGGTCGAAAGGCGGCACTTCGAAAGCGCCGAGCGGTCCGTTCCACAGCAATGTCCGGCACTCGGCTAGCTTGACCGCGAGACCGGCAGCGCTTTCCGGGCCAAGGTCGAGGATCATCATCGCTTGAGGCACGCCGCCGACCTGAACCGTCTCGGTCGGCGTATCAGGCGCCAACTCGCTCGCCACCACCGCATCCGACGGCAAGACGATTTCACAGCCGACATCATTGGCTTTCGCCATGATCGCAGTGGCGGTATCGGCCAGTTCCTTTTCGCTCAGGCTGGCGCCCACATCGGTGCCCAATGCATGGAGAAAGGTGTTGGCCATGGCACCACCGATGACGAGAAAATCCATGCGGTCGACCAAATGGCCCAGCACGTCAAGCTTGGTCGAAATTTTTGCCCCGCCGACGATAGCCCCTACGGGGCGGGTTGGGCGTTCAAGCGCGGCACCCAACGCATCGAGTTCCGCTTGCATGTTGACGCCGGCGACACTCGGTAGAATTTTCGCGATAGCGGTTGTCGATGCATGGGCACGGTGGGAAACCGAGAAGCCATCGTTCACATAAAAATCGCCCAATTTGGCGAGTTCGGCGGCAAAGGCCGGATCGTTCGCCTCTTCGCCGGGATGGAAGCGCAAATTTTCCAAGACGGCGATCTCGCCTTCTTTCAGTGCATCGACGACTTTGGCCGCTTCGGTGCCGATACAGTCCGATGCGAACGCGACCGGCATGCCGCCCATGACCTTGGACAGGGCCTCGGCCACCGGCGCCAGCGACATCTCCTTTACCACTTTTCCTTTCGGGCGACCGAAATGCGACATGACCACAACACGTGCGCCTTTTTCGATGAGACGGTCCAGCGTCGGTTTCAAGCGCTCGAGCCGCGTCACATCGCTCACCGCACCATCCTGCACCGGCACGTTGAGGTCGGCGCGCACCAATATCCGTTTTGCCGTGACGTCGATATCGTCGAGCGTTTTAAACATTCCTAACCCCTCAATGCGTGTCGCGCTCAGCCAAGGTGTTTTGCCTAATCGATTTGGCCTCTTAGGGCAATCAAAGAGGCTGGTTTTAAAGCTAAACCGGCCTAAAATTAATGCCATGGTCAGCGCATTTGAAAAATTGTCCTATCGTCTTTCGCAGCGGCTGCGTGCCGGCTGGTTTTCCACGCACTATGCGGCAACAGCACGGCTTTCACCGCCAGCATCGCCGGCCAGCGAGGCAGACAAACGTGCTTTTCCAAGCGCCAAGGCGGTATCGGAAGACCTTGGCCGGCTATTCGCCCGCGATTGGGCCAATATCGAAGCCGGGCTTTATGCCGCACCGGAAGGACAATGGCCAAACCCACTAAAGGTAATCGGCAAATCGCGGCAATATTTTCGTGATCTCCGCAACGTAAACCAGCGGAAGGCAGCAAGGGATGGGCGAGAAGTTGCCGCAAAAGTCGATCAGGGCCGCTTCCCGGACTATTACCTGCAGAACTTCCATTTCCAGAGCGACGGGTATCTCAGCGCCAATTCTGCCGAGCTCTACGATTACCAGGTGGAAGTATTGTTTACCGGTGGCGCCGACGCGATGCGTCGTCAGGCGCTGGTACCTATCGGTGATGCATTAGGCACACGCGATATTCGTCAAGCGCGCCTACTCGACCTCGCCTGCGGAACCGGGCAATTTCTGGCGGCGGTGAAACAGAATTACCCGCGGCTTCGCGTCACCGGTCTAGATCTGAGCCCGCCCTATCTACAGAAAGCCGAGGACCGGCTCGCCCCCTGGTCACGCCATACCATGGTTCAGGGAGCCGGCGAATTCTTGCCTTTTGCAGATGCAAGTTTCGATGTGGTGAGCTGCATCTATTTGTTTCACGAATTACCTCGCCCGGTCAGGCGCCAGGTCGCGATGGAAATCCGTAGGGTCTTAAAACCGAACGGACGCTTGGTCTTTGTCGATTCGCTTCAACCCGGCGATCACCCGCCCTTTGACGTTCTTTTGCATCGTTTCCCGCAAGCCACCCATGAGCCCTACTATGCGGATTACTTGGAGGACGACCTGGAAGACCTATTCGAGCAAGCCGGATTTGCGATGCACGGATTCGAGCGTGCCTTTTTTTCCCGCTTGATGGATTTGGCACCAAGGGAATAACCGCTTTTTGACCTCGCCATGCGAGGATCGATGTTTTATGAAAAGCTCAGTCGGCGCCGTTGGCCCGATCTGCTTTTCAGACAGTTATGCGAGCGTCCTTCCTTGCCTATTGATTCGACCGATACGGAGTCCCCCGCGCTTTCCATAGTCGTCCCGATGAAAGACGAATCGGAAAATGTGGCGCCGTTGATCCGCGAAATCGAAAAAGCGCTGGGCGAAACACTCCAATACGAAATTATTTGCATCGACGACGGCAGCGAAGACGGCACGTTGTCAGCCTTGAAACAGGCAAAAGCCGATTGTCCGCGCCTGCGAGTTCTCAAGCATGAAGTTTGTTGCGGGCAAAGCACCGCAACACGGACCGGCGTTCAGGCCGCACGTGCGGATTGGGTCGCCACCCTCGACGGCGACCTGCAAAACCCGCCATCTGAAATCGCCAAACTAATTTCCGCCCGAGATCAAGCATCGGCGACCAACTTGGCGATGGTTGCGGGCCAGCGTCTAAAGCGGGAGGACAGTTTGTTTCGAAAGTTCTGTTCACGTACCGCCAATGGTTTTCGCAGCTGGGCTCTTGGGGACGGCATCCGCGATACGGGCTGCAGCTTGAAATTGTTCCGCCGCGACGTGTTTTTGGACCTGCCCTATTTCGATCACATGCACCGCTTCCTGCCGGCCTTGATGCAACGGACCGGGGGACAGGTCATGACGGTCGATGTGGAACACCGTCCACGCGCGGCCGGGCAAACAAAATACGGCCTGATGAACAGACTCTGGACCGGTATCATCGATCTCATTGGGGTTGTTTGGCTCAAACGCCGGGCGAAACGCCCGCTCATCAAAGAATTGGATTAGCGTCATGGAAGAACTGCTCAACAAAATAAAACTCATTCTGGCCGACCCTCAGGCGGCAACCTGGCTTGCCATCGGGTTTGCCGGTCAGGCGTTGTTTTTCATGCGCTTTTTTGTGCAGTGGATACACAGCGAACGGCAGCGGAAAAGCATCATCCCAGTCGCGTTTTGGTATTTCAGCTTAGGCGGCGGCGCGACGCTGCTAACCTATGCGATCTATCGTGCGGACCCGGTGTTTATCGTCGGGCAATTCTGCGGCCTGTTTATTTACAGCCGAAACCTTTATTTCATCATGCGTGCTCGCCGCGAGACGGAAACGGCCTGCTGATTCGAAAATTCCAAGGCCCTGCCATGAAACAGAAACTGGACGCGCTACTCGAGGCCAACCTCGGCTTCATCGGTTCAAAACGCGGCGTGCTGACGATCATAACTGGCGTCATTGTCTGGTGCTGGTTTCTACGATGGGCGGTATTTCCGGGCATCGGTCCCGATGATGCGGAACAACTGATTTTCTCGCAATCGCTCGAACTCGGTTACAGCACTGGCAACCCGCCTTTGATTACTTGGCTGGTCATCCTGTTCCAACAAATTTTCGGCGTGAATGTCCTGGCGGTAGTGACCTTGAAGTTTGTACTGCTTTGGTCTGCATATTATCTGGTCTGGCGTGTCGCCCGGCACGTGCTCGCCGATGAACGACTGGCAGCACTCGCAACCCTCTCCCTTTTTGCAGTCTATTACATCTCCTGGGATTCGGTTTTCAATTACTCTAATTCACTTTTGATGATCGCCTTTATCGGCGCAACGTTCCTAGGCCTGCTGCGTCTCGAACAAAACGGCTCGGCAACAAATTACGCTTTGTTCGGCATTTTGATAGGGCTTGGATTTTTATCGAAATATACATTCGTTTTGTTCGCGATCCCGTTGTTGATTGCCGCTGCGCTGGATACGCGGCTGCGACCGCGGGTTCTGAGTCCGTATCTTCTTTTGGCGCTCGCAATCGCCATTGTCATCAACTTGCCCCACGCGATTTGGATGGTCGAGAATCAGGATTTGCTGCATCAACGCGCGGTAGATCGTTTTTCGCAAATGGGAAGCGAGACCTTCTTTCGAACGCGCGCGCTCGGTATCTTGGAGGTCGGTCGGATACTTTTCGATATATCGATGCCAATGCTGGCGATTTTGTTGATCGCGTTCTGGCCCGCCTGCCGCAAAGTGAATTGGAAAGACGACAAGGCTGAACGCTATCACACCATCCTTGCTCGTACTTTCATCATTGCCATCGGCTTGACATTGCTCGGCACATTGGTGCTCGGCATTTCGCGCATTCGCAGCCATTACATGATGATACTTCTGTTATTCCCGGTGCTGTTTTTCGCCAGGGTAAAACTGAGTGAAATCAAGGATTGGCGCTTCAAAGGGTACGCCGCAGTGTTGACCGGAATAATCTGTGTCGTTTTCGTGGGACTTGCTCTCAAGTACGTCATTGACCCGAGACGCAGCAGCAAAGCCTACTACAACATTCCCTACTCGGCCTATGCGGATCAGCTCCGCGCCGCAGGCTTTAAGCACGGCACAATTTTTGCCGACTGGCATACCAACCCAATCGCAGGGAATTTTCGCGGCCAGTTCCCTGAGTCCCGCGTATTCGATTATTTGTGGCCACACTATATTGCGCCCCGCGACCGCACCGACGGTAAATGTCTTGTGGTCTGGACGCCGCGCGCAGACGGGACGCGTCGGCGAGAATTTTTGAACCAGGCAAATCTGATCCTAAACGCAGGGATAAACCTGGACACGCCCGCACGCACCTTAAGTGCTGAAATGCCGCCCGGTGGCCGAACCGCCCGCCTCGCCTATGTTTTAGCCGACGGTAAAGGACAGTGCCGTTGAACTCGGCGCCATAACAGCACGCTGAGAAAATGTTCGCGCGCTGGTACATCTGGCTGACCTCGACCCGTGGCTTCCACCTTTCAGTCGCGCTCTATCTCGCGGGCCTTTGGATAATACGTACGAATTTGTTCGCCGGAACTGGCGGCGACGATGCGGAGCAGTTGGTATTCTCGCAAAGTTGGGCACTCGGGTACGGGGTCGGCAATCCGCCTCTCTTCACTTGGGCGACCATCGTGTTGACGGGTATTTTTGGTGTCGGTGTCGGTGTCGTCGAGGGTTTGAAGTTTTTATTGCTCGCAGCGACCTATTGTCTGCTCTACCGCGCCGGCTGCCTGCTGTTTCAAGATTCGAAGAATGCAGCCCTCGCCGCTCTGTCGCCAATAACTTTCTATTACGTGGGCTGGGATTCTGTCCTCGGTTTCACCCATTCGGTCGCCTTGATCGCGGTCCTGGCAGGTTTTTATTTCACTCTTCTACGACTTGACGAGCGCTCGGGTTGGCTCGACTTTCTCGCCCTCGGAATTCTGGGCGGACTGGGATTACTGACAAAATACAATTTTGCTCTTATCGCGTTAGCCCTGTTGATTGCGGCTGCCACGGACGCCACCTATCGCAAACGCTTCGCCTCGGCCAAGTTCGCGGCCGCCTGTGTGCTCGCAGCTGCCATATTCGCGCCGCACGGGGTTTGGCTTTTGGAGCAAAGTGCCGAGCTCGGTCGTTTCGCCGAAGATCGCCTTGCGGACAAGACTCTGATTTCATTTGCGGCCAAGGCGGTGCACGGAATTATTCAGGCGTTGTCCGGTGCGGTAAATTTCGTGCTGCCGCTTTTGGCGATTCTGCTGGGATTATTTTTTTCAGCGTTCTGGCGGGCCGGCCCACTCGAGCATGAAAATTTGCGGCATCGCCGAATTTTGGCCGGCGCGTATATGCTCTTAGCCGGATTTGTTCTGATCGCTATTCTTCTATCCGGCGCTGTCAAAGTGCGCGATCACCTATTCTTCATTCTTATTTTGCTGCCGCTCTATGGCTTCGCGCGCGTTGAAGCTGCGAGTCTTCCCGTGCGCAGGCATCATCTCTTCGCCGCCGTCATCGGCATTGTGGCACTTGCGATTCCGCTCGTACTTGCTGGCAAATTTCTGCTTTACCCGGTGACCAAATCGGACACCAACCTGCACATCCCCTATGGGGAGATCGCTACCGAGATCAAAAAAGCAGGCTTTGATCGGGGCACAATTTTGGCCGACGGGTACCCCTATGCGCTCGGCGGAAACCTTCGCCGCTTTTTTCCTGACGCGCGCATCGTCAGCACAAAACATGCTCGGTTTCGTCCACCCCTCGACGAGAAAAAAGGGCAATGCCTCATTGTCTGGTCGCCTCATAAACGCGCCGGTGACTGGGCGCAGGTCATGAAAGACCTTGCAAACCGATATTTCGGTGCTGGGCTTCCTCCCTCGCTCCGCTCTCGAAAAATTGCTGCGCCAACCGTCCCCTCTTCCGATCAGCCGTTCGAGCTGTTTTATTATCTGACCGAAGGGAAAGGCCGTTGCCGATAGCAATCGGCAGTGACCGGGAAAAGGGAGACAAAAACGCACACGCAGGGCAGGAGGCGTGCCCTTCAAGAGCACTCGGTCCAGGCGGATGATTGCTCGTGATACTGCCCTAACGATCAGCAGAGAGGATTAAACATGGCGGATGTGGAAGTACTCGTCGAAGCAAAAAATACGCTCGGCGAAGGCCCAATGTGGAATGTGCGCGACCAAGCGCTTTACTGGACCGATGCCAAAGGCAAGCCGCGAATTCAGCGTTGGGATCCGAAGTCGGGCGACATCAATGAATGGGCGATGCCCGATCTGATCGGCTCGTTCGTGTTTCGCGAAAAGGGCGGGCTGATCGCCGGTCTAAAATCCGGCTTCTACGAACTCGATCTCGACAAGAATAGTGCCGAGCTGTTCCACGATCCCGAGCCTGGCAAGACAGACAATCGCTTGAACGACGGCAAGTGCGACCGGCGCGGGCGTTATTGGTGCGGCTCGCTCGATGATACCGGCGAAGCCTCGGCCGCCCTCTACCGAGTTGATCCGGATTTGAGCGTTCACAAGATGGATGACGGGGTGAAGTGCTCCAACGGCATTGCGTTCAGTCCCGACAACAAGACGATGTATTTTTCCGACTCCCGCAGCCAGACCTGCTTCCAATATGATTATGACATCGAGACCGGCGCCATCTCCAACAAGCGCATTTGGGTAGATAATCGTGACAAGCCCGCACGTATCGACGGGGCGACCGTGGACGCGGAGGGATATTACTGGGCGGCTCATATACGCCATTGGGCAATCGCCAAATACGCACCTGACGGAACGGTGATCGAAACCATCGAACTGCCGGTCCAGCACCCGACCATGTGCACGTTCGGCGGCGAAAATTTGGATACACTCTATGTGACGTCGGGCCGGGTGTTTCTCGAAGACGAAGAACTGCAGGAACAACCGCTGGCGGGCGCACTTTTCGCCATTCACGGCACAGGCGCGACTGGACTGCCGGAAACCTTTTTCGCGGGTTAGCAAAAGGAAACATCAAATGTCATTCGACGTCCGTCCCCTTTCGGATGCACTTGGTGCCGAAATTGTCGGGCCCGACAATTTCGGCACCAAGTG
>DLVK01000464.1:0-442 GCA_003444235.1 Rhodospirillaceae bacterium | reverse complement strand
CACTTGGTGCCGAAATTGTCGGGCTTGATCTATCCCAGCCCTTGTCCGACGACGACTTCGCTAAGGTGCATCAGGCCCATTTGGACCATCTCGTCATTATTATTCGAGATCAAAAAATCACGCCGCAGCACCAATGCGATTTTTCAGAACGCTTCGGGCCGTTGATGCCGTTTTCGGAAACCCAATTATCGGTCCCGGGATATCCGCATATGACCATGATCTCGACCAAACGGGAAAACGGTGAATTTATCGGCCTGCCCGACGCCGGCATCATGTGGCATTCGGATCAAAGTTTCCGAGAAACCCCGTCCCTAGGCTCGATGCTTTATGCCTTGGAAGTTCCCGACGAAGGCGGCAATACCGGATTTGCCAATCTCTATGCCGCCTACGAAGCGTTGCCCGACGATCTCCTCGAGGCAATCGACGGCAAAAACGGTGTCTT
>DLVK01000555.1:0-8418 GCA_003444235.1 Rhodospirillaceae bacterium | reverse complement strand
CTATGGCTGCACCACCTGCGGCGGAATGGCCGGCCCACTATCGGACGAAATGACCGCGGTTCTGGAAAACACCGACCTAGTCTGCTGTGCGGTCTTGTCGGGCAATCGCAACTTCGAAGCGCGCATCCACCCGCTGGCAAAAGCGAACTACCTGGCGTCGCCTCCCTTGGTGATCGCCTACGCGCTTACGGGCACGATTTTGACCAATCTGGAGACCGACCCCCTCGGTACCGATAAAGACGGAAATCCGGTCTATCTGCGAGATATCTGGCCGTCGAACGATGAAATTCAATCCGCACTCGAAGGCTGTCTGACGCCCGATATGTTCCAAGCGCGCTACGCCAAAGTGTTCGAAGGCAATGCGCTTTGGGAGGCACTCGACCCGACGCCGACCCCGACCTACCAATGGGACCCGGCGAGCACCTATATTCGTAAACCTCCCTATTTCGATGGTGTCCCTTCAACACCTCCAACGCGTAATGACATTCAAGGGCTGCGCCCACTAGCCATGCTCGGCGATACGATCACCACCGATCACATCTCGCCCTCGGGCGCGATCAAGCGGGACAGCGCCGGCGGCCTCTACTTGCAGGAACGCCAGGTTCCCGAAATCGACTTCAACACCTACGGCACTCGGCGCAGTAATTTCGAGATGGTCGAACGCGCAACGCTCGCCAACGTCAGGCTTCGCAACGAGATGGCGCCGGGAACCGAAGGCAGTGTGACCCGGATCATGCCCGAGGGTACGGAAGCGAGTATTTTCGACGCCGCGGCTGCCTATAAGGCGCGCGGCATCCCGTCGATGATTATCGCCGGCAAGGAATACGGCACTGGTTCCTCACGCGACACGGCGGCAAAAGGCGTTTATCTGCTCGGCGTAAGAGTTGTGCTGGCGGAAAGTTTTGAACGCATTCACCGCTCCAACCTTGTCGGTATGGGCATCGTACCGATCCAGTTTATGGATGGTACGAACCGCGAAACGCTCAATCTGGACGGAAGCGAGACATTCGACCTAACCGGCGTGGCCGACGGGCTGGAACCCGGCATGACCGCCACACTCACGATCAATCGGGCCAACGGCGAAACCGACAAAATACCGGTTCGCGTGCGGGTCGACACCGGCGACGAGGCAACCACGGTCGCCCATGGCGGAATTCTGCACCGAATTGTCCGCAACCTTCCGGAGGCGAGGGCCAACTAGCCATCGCCACGGACTGCGATAGAATAGCCGGGCGATAAATCAGAGGGAGAGCCCGGCCATGGCAAAGCGGCCGAATATTCTATTCATCACGTCCGACCAACACCGCGGCGACAGCTATGGCTTTCGCGGCCGCAAAGTGAAAACACCGCATCTCGACCGGCTCGCTGCTAGTGGCGTTACAGCTGACACCTGCATTACGCCCAATCTCGTATGCCAGCCTTCCCGCTCTTCGATCCTGACCGGCATGCTGCCCCTCACCCATGGGGTTTGTGACAATGGCTGCGATTTGGAGCCCGCCTATGCCGAAAGAGGCTTCGCCGGCACACTGTCCAGATCCGGCTACGATACTGCCTTCATCGGCAAAGGACACTTTTCCTCCAAGGGCGCACTGACCCCGTCCGGCACACCTGAATGCAAACACAGTTCGGCCGATTATGGGCCCGACTGGTTCGGCCCTTATATGGGTTTCGAGCATACGGAACTGATCGTGCACGGACATTTTCACCGCATCCGCGAACAAATGCGCCCGCCGGCCGGACAACATTTCGAACGCTGGTTCTTCTCCCGCGCCGAAGACGTGTGGGATCAATGGAAAACCGATTTAGGACCCGATTACGGCACCAAGGACGTCCACAATTCGGCCCTACCCGTCGCCTGGCATTCGTCGACCTGGGTCGGCAACCGTATGATCGACTGGCTCACCCACCGCGACAAAAACAAACCGTTCTGCATTTGGGCTTCCTTCCCGGACCCGCATTATGCTTTCGATTGCCCTGCACCCTGGTGCTATCTGCATGATCTGGATGAAGTCGACATTTCCCAAAGCCACAAGCGCGACCTCGAGCGGCGGCCCTGGTGGCATGAAGCAACGCTGTTTAGCAAACCGATCTCGGACGATCCGGCGATCGTCAAATGGCGCACAGAAGGCTCGCGTAGCGATCCGCTAACCGAAAAACAACTCCGCGCGATGACCGCGAACTATTTCGGCATGATTTCGCTGATTGACCACAATGTCGGGCGTATGCTCGACGCCCTCGACGCTGAAGGGATCGCCGACGACACTCTGGTAATTTTCACCTCCGACCACGGCGATTTGCTTGGGGATCATGGGCTCTACAAAAAAGGTCCCACTTTCTATGAGGGGCTCCTCAATGTGGGCGCTATCTTCCGGGGGCCTGGCGTTCCGGCCGGAGGCCGTATCAAAGACCCGGTATCCACATTGGATATGGCAGCGACTTTCTACGACTACGCCGGAGTCGAAAAGCCGGAAGACATCCAAAGTCAAAGCCTGAAACCGTTGCTCGAAAATAAAGCCGGTGCCTCGCGAGACGTCGCCTACAACGAATGGCATTTATATGAAAATCGGTGCGGTGTGCCGCTGGATCTCCGCATCGTCCGCACCAAAACCCACAAATGCGCATTCGAACTGATCAGCGGGGCCGGCGAACTCTACGACCTGGTGAACGATCCATTGGAGATGGACAATCTCTATGACGATGACAGCGTCAAATCAGTCCAGAAAGAGCTAAAAGACATGATGCGTGACCGACCCGGCGTCATCCGCGACCCGCTGCCCGATCCAGTAGCGCCGGGTATGTCGTAACCACTATCGACCCAACCAAGGAAAGCTAATCCATGTCCGCTCAAGACCGTATCGCGGCCGAACCGCTCATTGCGTTCGGCACCAACGTCTACAAACAGCTTGGCGCATCAGAAAAAGAAGCCCATTTGATTTCCGACAGCTTGGTGCAGGCCGACCTCTGGGGCCACCAGTCCCACGGTGTAATGCGCCTACCTTGGTACGCCGCCCGGCTCGAAAGCGGGGTCATGCGCGCGGTGACCGAGCCCGAAACACTCGTCGATGCGGGCGCTATTACGCTGATCGACGGTCGTGACGGGATCGGGCAGACGCTCGCGCAATTGGCGGCAAAAGAAGCGATCACACGCGCGAAAGAGCACGGCGTCGGCGTTGTGTCGTTGCGCAACTCGAACCATTTCGGCACCGCGATGTACCACACGCGCGTTGCCGCAGAAGCGGGCTGTATCGGCTTTCTAACCACCAATGGCAGTCCCGCGATTGCCCCCTGGGGAGGGCGAGAGAAACTGCTGGGCAACAACCCGCTGAGCTTTGCCGCGCCCGCCGGCAAGCACGGCTTCGCCATTCTCGACATTGCAAACACCAAAGTAGCTCGCGGCAAAATTTATCTGGCGCGCCAGCGGGGCGAACCGATCCCGGAAGGTTGGGCACTGACGCCGGACGGTGCCCCAACTACGGATGCGGCGCTGGGCGCGGAAGGCGTGATCCTGCCGGTCGGCGATCATAAGGGCTACGGCATCACCTATATGATGGACGTGCTGTCGGGCGTGCTGTCCGGCAGCCAGTTCTGCGATGGTGTCTTCGGCCCCTATCAATCGGAAAAAAAGGGCGGTACCGGCCAATTGATGATCGCACTCGACATCGCGGCATTCAGGCCGCTGGACGAATTCAATGCGGACATGGAAGAGATGATCGCCAAGGTCAAAGCGGTGCCGTTGGCGCAAGGTTTCGACGAATGTTTCTTCCCGGGCGAGCTGGAACAGCGAAACGATGCGGAAAACCGCAAGTATGGCGTTTTGCTTCCCGATAATACTCTTGGCGATCTCCGTAAACTCGCCGATCATATGGGATTAGAGGGAGAGTTACCATTCTAGGGAGAAGAGACAATGGCGAGGCGACCAAATTTTCTACTCATCACATCGGATCAGCAACGGGCTGATTGTTACGGATTTCGAGGCCGAAAAGTAAAAACGCCGCATTTGGACAGGATGGCTGCCGACGGCACGCATTTTAGCCAATGCATTACACCGAATGTGGTCTGCCAGCCGTCCCGTGCATCGATATTGACTGGATTGCTGCCGTTGAGCCACGGCGCGATCGATAACGGCATCGATCTCGACGAACGATTGGGCGAGACCGGATTCGCAGGCACCCTCGCGAACGCGGGTTACAAGTCTGCCTTTATCGGCAAGACCCATTTCGCGACCAAAGGCACATTCCACCCGACTGGAAAGCCCGAGTGCCAGTACAGTTCCACCGAATTTCCAGAAGACTGGTTCGGGCCCTATATGGGATTCGATCATATGGAAATGATGGTAAACGGCCATTTCCACAAGAAACGAAATCCGGTCATGCCGCCGACCGGCCAGCATTTCGAACGCTGGTATTATGGTCATGGTGATAGCGGGCAGGAAGTCTGGGACCTGTGGGCCAAGGAACTGGAGCCCGTCACCACCGCTGCTCAAACCTGGCATTCTGCGCTTCCAGCGCAATGGCATACTTCGACTTGGGTTGCAGACCAAACGGTGGATTTCCTCAGCCGTCATGAGTCCGACAAGCCATTCGTCCTCTGGGCCTCATTTCCCGATCCGCACCACCCGTTCGACTGCCCTGAGCCCTGGAGCCGGCTCCATCATCCCGACGAGGTCGATATTTCGACTATCCACAAGAAAGATCTCGAACGCCGGCCGTGGTGGCATAAAGCCTCGCTGGAAAGCGAACCTGATCTCGATGATCCCGAATTGCTTGAGTTCCGCAAGCATGGTTCGCGTTGTCCGGACCAGAGCGAGAAAGAACTACGCGACATGACCGCCAACTATTACGGCATGATCTCGTTGATCGATCACAATGTGGGCCGCGTGTTTGACGCGCTGAATACCCACGGTTTCGACGACAATACGATTGTGGTCTACACCACCGACCATGGCGACCTATTAGGCGATCACGGATTATATCTCAAAGGGCCGACCCACTACGAAGCATTGCTGAATGTGGGGCTTATTTTCCATGGGCCCGGAGTTCCGGCTGGGAAGGTGGTTGACGAGCCGGTTTCGACGCTCGATCTCGCGGCAACCTTCTACGACTATGCCGGCATCGAAAAACCCGAAAATATTCAGAGTCAAAGTGTGCGAGCCATGATCGAGGGCAAAGGCTCGCGAGATGTTGCCTACAATGAATGGAACGTCGATGCCTCCCGCTGCGGTGTGCCTCTCACGCTTCGAACCATTCGCACAAAAACCCACAAATGCACGTTCGAGCTCGAAAGTGGCGCCGGCGAGCTTTACGATCTGGTCAACGATCCGCTCGAAATGGACAACCTCTATGAAGACGATGCGGGCGGGCCAGCGCGCAAGGAATTGACCGACATGATGCACGAACGTCCCGGCGTGGTTCTGAACGAATTCGCCGAGCCGGTCGGGGCAGCATGACACCTATCGGGAAATCGAATAACCGGTAAGATGACGTACGAAAAAAACAACTGGGGAGAAGACCATGGTCCGGGCCATCGTTCTCAATGAAAACGACAATGTGGCGACCATAATCGACAAAGGCGGCGAAAAAGGCACCGAGGTCGATCTCAAAGGCGAGCTTTCAGGCACGATCAAGTTAGGCAGCGAAATTCCCTTCGGGCACAAGGTCGCGCTGTCGGACTTCGAGCTCGGCGCCGACGTGGTCAAATATAACCAGATCGTCGGCGAGACGACCGCACCGATCAAAAAGGGCGAGCACGTTCACGTCCACAACGTGGATTCCAAACGGGGCCGCGGCGACAAACTTGCAGCCGAGTTAGCGGCCAAAGAAAAAGAGGGAGCTTGAGATTATGACCGACACATTCCTTGGCTACGAACGCGCCAACGGCCAATTCGGTGTCCGCAACCATATTGCGGTCATTTCGATCATGGACAACGTCAATCCGGTTACCCGCGCGGTCTGCGATCAGGTTCGCGGCACGGTGCCGATCACGACACTTTTTGTACGCGGCATGTATGGCAACGATCTTGAGGTCTCTTACCGCACCCTATCGGGCATGGCCCGCAACCCAAATATTGCCGGTTGCGTGTTCGTCGGCATGGAGCCGGTAACCACCAACGAGGTTGCCGACCGGGTTCGCAACACCGGTAAGCCGGTCGAAACCGTCTGCGTCATGCCCATGGGCGGTTCGATCGCGGCAACCGCCGAAGCCACACGTCTCGCCTCCAAAATGGCAATACAAGCGTCCAAACAACGGCGCACGGAGGCGCCGGTGTCGGAACTCGTAGTGGGCCTCGAATGCGGCGGTTCGGACACCACCTCCGGTCTCGCCTCCAACCCGACCCTCGGGCGCTGTGCCGATCGTCTTGTCGAGAGTGGCGGCACCTGCATCATCACCGAAACCGCAGAATTCTTCGGTGCAGAGCATATCTTTGCCGAACGTGCGGTCGACGATCGGGTCAAAAACGAATTTCTGCGCATGGTGCTCGACCGCGAAGAGCAGGCGATGTCTTTCGGCGTCGATATCCGGGGCGCCAACCCGGTTGCCGACAATATCAAAGGCGGTCTGACGACGATCGAAGAGAAAGCACTGGGCGCCATGGCAAAATCCGGCACGACACCGCTGGTGGACGTGCTCGATTATGCCGAAGAGCCAATCAAAAAGGGCCTGCACTTTATGGAGGGCGCGGCGCCGGCAGTGGAATCGCTGACCGGCCTCGCCGGCGGCGGAGTCCAGATGACGGTCTTCACCACCGGCCAGGGCAACACGATTGGCAACATGCTGATGCCGACCGCCAAAATCAGCGGCAACATCAATACGATCACCGACTTCCCCGATAACATCGATTTTGACTGCTCGAATATCCTCGAGGCGGACGGTACCGTCACCGAAATGGGCGATCAGCTCTACGACTATGTGCTCGACGTGTGTTCCGGCACCATGGTTTCTTCGGAGGCGCTGAAACAGCAGGAAACCGCAATTACGCGCTACGGCTATACGATCTAAAAGGTTGCGCCCAAAAAATACTCTCATGTGACCGCCCGCACTGACCCCGCGGGCGGTTTTATTTACGATGTTCAATGACGGATCGATGAAAGGAGACGATTCCCGTGGTCAGCCCAAATCAGTTCTACGGCATGTTGCGCGATGAGAACTTGCGGCTGGTCTATGCCGAACAAGAGAAAGAATTCATCGAAGAGAGATTAAATAAAAATTTTTACTATATTATATTTTATACTGTGTATTTAATATCTTCTATTATATTATTTTCTGCTTTTTATTTATTCTCTTATGAGACTCCCCACAATATTACTTTTAATATATTCTGTCTTTCTAACTGTTTTATTTTATTTATACTTTTAGCGCCGTATTTCGAGGCAATTTCCGACTATCGAAAATTCCGCGGTTTTCGCGAGGAACATCAGCGATTTTTAGCCAGGTATGACCGTACGGCGAGTTCTACTCCGCCCGAAACAGCCTGATAACGAACTGTAAATCGCGCTCCAGCTGACGGTTATATTCTTTGTCGCTGCTTTGCCGCCAAGCCTTCGACCGCTTCGCCAAATCTTCACGCAACATCCACTCATAGGGATAGTATTGGCCATTGATGGCATGAACGACCTCTAACCGTTCAGACGACAGCGGTCCCCGGTTGAGTTCGGTGAAATGCGCCCTATCGATAACCACCGGATCTCTACGGGCAAATCGCATGATCCGTTTATGATCTGCTTCGCCATAGTGGCCGATATCTTTCAGCGCCTCATCCAGCGCCATTGCATTCTCGTATCGCTCGCCTTTGACCGCCCCGAGAGCTGAGGGCGCAACCCCCTCTTTGGCGAGTTTGTCGATGACCTGTTGGGAAACCAAATAGGGCACCTCGCGATAGGTATTCTGATTGAACACGTTCTGCAAAAAGAACAATCCGACGAAACAGATCGCACACGCGATCACCGGCGTAATCACCCAACCGAGACTGATCGACCCGAAGACCCGCCAGCGGAATCCGCGGCCGCCCTGCACCAGAGCGATCCCCAAAACCGCACCGACAACCGCCTGCGAGCTCGATACCGGCACCAAGGGAATCGACGGCAGCCCGCTGCTCTCAAGCAAGTGTTTCAATCCTTGGGAAGCGAACAGGAATAGCACGATCGAATGAGACACCACCGCGACCCACGCGGCGATCGGCGACAGGGGCAACAGTTCATTGCCGACGGTCAACATGACGCGCTTGGAATAGGTAAAGACGCCGACCGCGATGGCTATAGCGCCTATCAGGAAAAGCTGCTGCGCCGAAGTCATGGTGAACAGGCCGGCGACCGAGATGTCGTTGAAAGGCGAGGACGGCACGAATACGCCCATCACATTGGCGATATTGTTGGCGCCGAGACTGTAGGATCCGAACGCTCCCGCAAGGATAAGTCCGAGCCG
>DLVK01000303.1:0-3741 GCA_003444235.1 Rhodospirillaceae bacterium | reverse complement strand
TAATCTTGCGCAGCTATTCTGGCCGTCCATTGCCACGGGTTATAGATCCTCCGCGGTGGCAACACGTATGATGCGCTCGGCATTGCTCGAAGTGCTGCGCGAAGATTTCATTAGAACCGCGCGCGCCAAGGGCCTGCTCGAAAAAGTCATCACACAGCGGCACGCCTGGAAAAACGCCCTTTTGCCAGTGATCACCGTCATCGGAATTGAGTTTGCCTTCTTGATGGGAGGGCTGGTGGTGACCGAACAGGTGTTCAATCTAAACGGACTGGGCAAACTGTTCGTCGAATCGGTAACCAATCACGACTACACCATGACTCAAGCATTAGTGATGCTCGTCGCGGCCATTTTCGTGATAACCAATTTTCTCGTGGATTTATGCTACGCTTGGCTCGATCCACGGATCAGATACAGTTAAGGAGGGCTGAGCGATGTCCACTGCCGACGAAACTGCCCTTGAATCCGATGTCGAGGAACTACGCGATAACCGATCCGTAGGCGCCAAAGTTTGGGACATGTGCAAGCGCATGCCGCTTGGTGCGTTTGGCGCCATTGTGGTGTTGTTGATGATCATCGCAGCTGTTTTTGCGCCGGTTCTCTCGCCGTACGACCCCGAGCTGAACAATTTCGAAGCGATGTTATCGCCGCCGAGCTGGCAATTTCTGCTCGGCACCGATCAGTTCGGCCGCGATCTCTTCACGCGAATTATTTACGGTGCCCAGACCGCACTTTTTGTCGGCTTCGCCTGCGCGATCATCGGTGCAACCGTGGGGCTGGTGCTGGGGGTTATGAGCGCCTATTTCGGCGGTACATTCGATCTGATTTTCCAACGCATCATGGATGTCTTTCTGGCCTTCCCGCTGATTATTTTGGCCCTCGCCGTGGTCGCCACCTTTGGCACCAAGGGTGTGTTGTTCGGAACGCCGTATGAAAACGTCATCATCGCTATCACGATCCCATTCATTCCGCGTTGCGCGCGCGTGGTGCGGTCCAACGCGCTGTCGATCCGTGAAATTCCATACGTCGATGCCGCTCGCGCGCTCGGCTTCAATCACACTCGAATTATTCTTCGCCACATGGTTCCCAACGTCATGGCACCTTATCTGATCATGCTGACCGCGTTTGTCGGTCAAGCGATTTTGCTCGAGGCCTCGCTCTCGTACCTCGGTCTCGGCGTGCAGGAACCGACGCCGGCTTGGGGCCTGATGCTGCAAGGCGGCGCCGAAGAATATGCAGAAAGCTCGCCGTGGGTGCCGATTTTCCCAGGACTGGCGATCACAATCGCAGTGTTCGGGTTTAACCTGTTTGGAGATGCCGTACGCGATATTCTGGATCCGAAATTGCGGCAACAGTAAGAGAAACGATCGCAAGGACCGCTGTATCAACCGGATACGGCGGTCCTTCGTTTTTTGAGATCAAATATGGCAACACAGGACAACACATTCGAAATTGAAGCAGCGCAGTTGGGCGACCGTCGGTCGGCTTTCCGCAAATTCCTAGATTTCGTTAGGAACCACGGACTTGGAGCGTTCGGCGCATTCATCATTCTGGCAATGATGTTCATGGCTGCGTTCGCCGCCTATCTGGCTCCCTACGATCCCGAGCTGAATAATTTCGAAGCCATGCATTTTTCACCCAGCAATGCATATTGGCTGGGTACGGACCAGTTCGGCCGGGACCTGCTGTCACGCCTCATATACGGCGCCCGAACAGCTCTTTTCGTAGGCTTCGTTGCCGCCTTTGCCGGCGCAACGACCGGGCTTGTGCTCGGTGTTACCAGCGCATTTTTAGGGGGCACGTTCGATCTTGTTTTCCAGCGTTTTATCGACGTCCTTATCGCCTTCCCGACCATCATCATTGCCCTGACCATGGTGGCGATTTTCGGCACCGAACTCCATCACGTAATTGTCGCCATCGCCATTCCCTTCATGCCGGACGCGGCGCGCATCGTGCGATCGAACGCGCTCCAGATACGCGAAATAGCCTACGTGGACGCCGCCCGTGCGCTCGGGTTCTCGAATATGAGGATAATTCTGCGCCATATGCTGCCGAATGTTATGGCGCCCTATCTGGTCATCCTGACGGCCAATATCGGCCAGGCGATCCTGCTCGAAGCGTCATTGTCCTACCTTGGCCTCGGCGTCCAGGAGCCGACACCATCTTGGGGTCTGATGCTGCAAGGTGGAGCCGAAGAATATGCCGAGAGCGCTCCCTGGATCGCGTTCTTCCCCGGGCTCGCAATTACACTTGCGGTATTCGGTTTCAATCTGTTCGGCGATGCGGTTCGCGACGCGCTCGACCCGAAACTCCGCAAGCAGCAATAATCCTTAGGATGCCAATGCGCCGGGCGGGACGATGTGACGGTCCGCCGGTAGCTTTAGGGTCGTTCGCTTGAGCAGCCGGTTCCCGCTCGGCTCGAAAGAATCGCGCCGGTGCATCAGGAAGCCGTTATCCCACATCACCACATCGCCGATCTGCCATTGGTGGGCATAGATGAATTCGTCCTGCGTCGCATGAGCGCATAACTCCTCCAGCAACCCGCGACCTTCCGCCTCGTCCCATCCGGCAATACCGGCAGCTGTCGTGGGATCGAGATAAAGGGCTTTTTGGCCACTTACCGGATGGATGTTGACGAGTGGGTGGGTAACCGGCGGCGTTTTCCGACGCAGTTCGTCGGACATCTTGGGCTCATCGTCGTAGGTCGATTGTCGCATGAAGTAATCGTAGACCACGTCGAGGCCTTCGATTTCCGCCTGTGTTGCCGCGGGAAGCGCATCGAACGCCAATTGAAGGTTAGCCCAATACGTCGTTGGCGGGTCTTTGGGCATTTCGACCATATACAAGATGCTGCCGGTCGCAGGGTCGGGGACATAGCTTTGGTCAGTATGCCAATCCAATTCCCCTGCACCAAGACCGCCAATCGAATTGCCGTGATAATCCTTCATATTCGTTATCTGGATGACCTCGGGGCGGTTGTCCGATTTCCAGTCCGCACGGACGATCACATCCGGATCGCCGAACGCATGACTGAATTCAACCAGCTCGTCCTCGGAGATTGCCTGCCGCCGAAAAACCAGCACGCCATGGCGCGACCAACTATCCGCAAGACTGTCTGCGGTCGACACATCGAGTGACTCCCATAAATCGAGGCCGTCGATTTGTCGCGCAAATGTGCCGAGTTCTGACATTGTAAATTTCATGTCTCAGCTCCGGTGGAAACCCATTGTCAGGGCGTGCATTTGCTGGCAATTATCGCCCAGCTATTTGAAAAGACAAGAATTTAGGGAGACCTCTATGTCGGACACCACAGCCTCCGCCGGCACACAGAATATGCCGCTTCACGGTGTGAAGGTAATTGATCTCGCTAATTTTTTGGCCGGCCCTATTTCTTCGATGTTTCTCGCCGACTTTGGGGCCGAGGTCATCAAAGTCGAGCGACCCGATACCGGTGACGAGGTCCGCTATTGGGGCCGCAATAAGAACGGCGTTGGGCTGATGTACAAACTCATCAACCGCAACAAAAAATCCATCACTGCCGACCTACGCAGCCCTACCGGCGTCGAAATCGTCAAACGCTTGGTCAAGGATGCCGACATCGTCATCGAGAACTTTCGTAAAGGCACGCTGGAAAAGTGGGGCATCGGCTACGACACACTAAGCGAAATAAATCCGGGCCTGATCATGGTGCGTATCACGGGTTTCGGCCAAACCGGCCCTAACAGCCATCGTCCGGGCTTCGGC
>DLVK01000308.1:0-3884 GCA_003444235.1 Rhodospirillaceae bacterium | reverse complement strand
TTCACAGTTCAAAAACATCATGTATCGCAAGGGCGCGCAGGACAAAAAGCGCGCCAAATTGTTTTCCAAATTGGGCCGCGAGCTCACCGTTGCTGCCAAGTTGGGTGGAGACGACCCGAATTCGAATCCCCGGTTACGCGCCGCGATCGCAGCCGCACGCAGCGGCAATATGCCGAAAGACAATATGGAGCGCGCGATCAAGAAGGGCGCCGGTGGCGGTGAGGGCGAAGATTTTGAAGAGATGCGTTACGAAGGTTATGGACCGGGCGGAATCGCGTTGATCGTCGAGGCCTTGACCGACAATCGAAACCGGACAGCTTCGGAGGTTCGCGCGATCTTCTCCAAACATGGCGGTTCACTTGCAGAAACCGGTGCCGTGAGTTTCCTGTTCGACCACGTCGGCGAAGTTCGCTACGGCGTGGATGCTGCAGATGCGGATTCAATGTTCGAGGCGGCCCTCGAAGCCGGAGCCGATGATGTAGTTTCGGCCGATGATGGCCACGAAATCATTTGCGCGTCGAGCGACCTTCATACGGTGTCCCAGGCATTGGAATCTGATTTTGGCGAACCGCAATCGGCAAAGCTCGTCTGGCGCCCGCAAAACACAGTTGAGGTCGATGAGAAGGCTGCTTCTACTTTGCTCAATCTTTTCGATGCACTGGATGACAATGACGACGTGCAGACGGTCTCGGCGAATTTTGAAATTGCCGACGAGATCATGGAACGGTTGACGGCCTGAGGCTTGGAATGGGCATGCGTATTATCGGTCTGGATCCAGGATTGAGAAATACCGGTTGGGGCATCATCGAAGTTGAGTCCAACCGTTTTCGCTATGTCGCCGACGGGACAGTGCGGCCGAAATCCAATCAGCAATTGAGCTGGCGCTTACGTGATCTCCACGACGGACTCGCCGAAGCGATTGCCCAATACTCGCCGGACGAAGCGGCGGTAGAGGAAACTTTCGTTAACAAGAATCCAAAATCCACACTGAAGCTGGGGGAGGCGCGCGGCGTCGTCGTCTTGGTTCCGGCCTTGGCTGGGCTGCCGGTAGCCGAATATTCCGCGAACCGAGTCAAAAAGGCAGTTGTCGGTGCCGGCCACGCCAGCAAAGAGCAAATTCAGATGATGGTGGGGCGCATTCTGCCCGGCTGTGAATTTTCCAGTGCCGATGCGGCAGATGCGTTAGCGGTTGCGATCTGCCATGCAAATTACCGCGAGACCGAAAATCGTTGGCAGGATTCCGAGGCAGCCGCGGGGATGCGGCCATGATCGCCAAGCTTACCGGATTGCTTGACTCCATCGGAGAGGATTGGGTGGTGGTCGATGTTGGGGGTGTCGGTTACATCGTATTTTGCTCGAGCCGTACTTTGGCTGCACTGCCTCCGACCGGCCAGACGGTCGCGCTGCAAATCGAGACCCATGTCCGCGAAGACCATATTCATCTTTACGGCTTCGGCGATGCGGCGGAGCGCGATTGGTTCCGGATGTTGACCACGGTTCAAGGCGTTGGTGCAAAAGTGGCGTTGGCGATTATGTCAGCCCTCAGCGGCGACGAGTTGACCGATGCGGTCATCGCCGAAGACAAGACCACGGTGTCGCGCGCTAATGGCGTCGGTCCCAAGCTTGCACAAAGGATCGTCACCGAATTGAAGGACAAGGTCGGTGCATTCGCAATTGGCGGCGTTGCCAAAATGGCTACCGCTTTGCCAGCTGAAGGATCCGGCACGCCGGATCAAGAGGCGGTCTCCGCCCTTGTCAATTTGGGTTTTTCGCGCATGCAGGCGGTCGGTGCTGTGGCACGGGCCAGTCAAGAACTGGGTAAAGGCGCCGTACTTGATGATTTGATCAAATCCGGCCTTAAGGAGCTTAGCCAGTGAGCGGCACAGCGGATCGCGTCGTGACACCTGACTTCGCCGAAGCGGACAGGCCTGAAAACACTCTGCGGCCGCAAGGTCTCGGCGAATTTATTGGCCAGAAAACCGTACGTGAAAATCTGTCGGTCTTCATCAGTGCGGCTAAGACGCGAGGTGAGGCGCTCGACCATACCTTGCTCTTTGGACCGCCCGGTCTCGGTAAGACCACCTTGGCTCAGATCGTCGCCAAGGAACTCGGCGTTGGCTTTCGGGCCACCTCCGGACCGGTGATTGCCAAAGCCGGCGACCTGGCTGCGATATTGACCAACGTCCAGCCGCACGACGTGCTTTTCATCGACGAAATCCATCGACTCAATCCGGCAATCGAGGAGGTGCTTTATCCGGCGATGGAGGATTTTCAGCTCGATTTGATTATCGGCGAAGGACCGGCCGCGCGGTCGATCCGCATAGACTTGCCGGCCTTTACCCTGGTTGGGGCGACCACGCGCTCCGGGTTAATTACGACGCCGCTTCGCGAACGTTTCGGCATTCAGCTCCGGATGAATTTTTACGAAGAGGCCGAACTTCGTCAGATCGTCGAGCGTGGGGCCGGTCTCTTGGACATGGATTTGACCGAAGACGGCGCTTGCGAGATTGCCAAGCGAAGCCGCGGGACGCCCCGAGTTGCCGGCCGGCTGCTACGTCGTGTCAGGGACTACGCCATGGTCGACGGTGCCGAAACCGTGGATGCGTCGGCGGCGGATGCGGCGCTCACCAAGCTTGGTGTCGATGAAGCGGGCCTCGATCGAATGGATCGGCGTTACCTCGTGGCGATCGCGGAAAATTATGGAGGGGGCCCGGTCGGAGTCGAGACGCTGGCGGCCGCTTTGGCCGAGCAACGCGACGTAGTCGAAGAGGTGATCGAGCCGTATTTGATCCAGCAAGGTTTGTTGCAACGTACTCCCCGCGGGCGAATGTTGACGATCCAGGCATGGCGCTATCTCGGTCTTGAAGCACCCAAAGGTGCCGCAGAACAACTCGAGCTCCTGGGTGCGGCTAGAGATGGAAATGGGGAGGGTCAGGATGACTAGCGCCCCGCATGTCTTTCCATTCCGAGTTTATTACGAAGATACCGATGCGGGCGGTGTCGTGTATTACGCAAACTATCTCAAATTCGCCGAACGGGCGCGGAGCGAATTTTTGCGTTCGATCGGCACTGGCAACAGTCAATTGATGGCGGATTTCGGGGTACTTTTCGCGGTCAGCGGTTGCAACGTCAAATACCGGCGGCCGGCCAAGCTGGATGACATGCTGGAGGTCCATACCGAACTCACCAAAGTCGGCGGCGCCACGATGTCTGCGGCCCAGACCGTACGGCGCGATGGCGAATCTCTTGTGGAAATGAATGTGGATTTGGCTTGCCTGAATGAAGCGGGGCGTCCGGTGCGACTGCCTCAATCGTTGCGGGCGGCGCTCGAAGCTACCGGCCAATCCGAAATCTAAGCGAAAGAACGAGATTTAAGTATGGAACAAACGGTCATTGATGCGGTTACCCTTCCGGGCTCGAGAGAGGCCGCCGACCTGTCGATCATGAGCCTTTTTTGGCGCGCGCACTGGGTTGTTAAGGCAGTCATGGTGGTGTTGCTGATCGCTTCGGTGTGGAGCTGGGCAATCATAATCGACAAGGTTTGGCGGATGCGCCGCCTTGGTAAGCGGGCGGTGCGGTTTGAGGACGCGTTTTGGTCCGGCGGTTCGCTCGACGACCTATATGAACGAATTGGCCAACGGCCACAGGACCCGATGGCGGCAATCTTTTCCTCGGCGATGCGCGAGTGGCGCCGGGCGTCCGCCAAGGGGCCGATCGGTCAGTCGGTGGCCGAAGCATTGCGCGAACGCATCGACCGGGTAATGCAAATCACTCTTGGACGCGAGATGGAGCGGTTGGAGCGGTACATGACCTTTCTCGCCTCGGTTGGCTCGACGGCGCCTTTTATCGGATTGTTCGGCACGGTCTGGGGCATCATGAACAGC
>DLVK01000076.1:0-4120 GCA_003444235.1 Rhodospirillaceae bacterium | reverse complement strand
GCCCGCCACATTTACCGTGAGTATCCCCCACGGAAACGCGCTACCGAACCAAAGCGCCGCCTGCTGGGCAACGAAATGTCTGGAAACGGCACCCAAAGCGCCGCCCGCCGCAATCGCTAGTATCAGCTTCATGGGCGGACCGACACTATGGTTGACCGTAGGCGATGCGCTTACAGCGCGTCCGCACCGGTCTCACCGGTACGAATGCGAACTGCGTTACCGACATCGGACACGAAAATCTTTCCGTCTCCGATATTGCCGGTTTGCGCAGAGTCACGAATGGAATCGATAACCTGGTCAGCAAGTCCATCGTCTACCGCAATTTCGAGTTTAACTTTGGGCACGAAATTAACCGCATATTCGGCTCCGCGATAGATTTCGGTCTGGCCTTTCTGGCGTCCGAAGCCCTTTACTTCGGACACCGTCATCCCTTCGATTCCCAACGAAGACAAACCCACTCGAACCGCATCTAGTTTGAAAGGCTTGATGATAGCTGTAACAAGTTTCATCCGTTTGGTCCTTTCCCTAGTTATAGCCACGCTCGCCATGTTCGACGAGATCAAGACCATCGGTTTCCGCCTCTTCATCGGCTCTCAAGCCAACCAAACCGGTAACGATCTTAACAATCACAAAGGTGGCGATTGCACTCCAGACCACGGTCGCAACGGTACCCGTCAATTGGACAACAAATTGGCTGCCCATGGTCATGCCTTCGGCGTATCCCATTCCTCCGAGATCGGGAGACGCAAAAACCGAGACCAGCAAAATACCCAGCATACCGCCGACACCATGGACCGCAAAAACATCGAGTGAATCGTCAATTCTTAGACGTTGTTTGACGAAATTGACGCCGTAGTAGCAAACCCCGCCGGCGAGCACACCGTAAACCAGCGCACCTATTGGTCCAACGAAGCCCGAAGCCGGCGTAATGGTAGCGAGGCCGGCATTCATACCGGTGACGATACCAACCAAGCTGGGCTTGCCAAACTTGATCCATTCGATGGTCATCCAGGTAAGCGAAGCTGTCGCTGCAGAGATATGCGTGACCAACATAGCCATACCGGCGCTCGTATCGGCCGCCAGCGCGGAACCGGCGTTAAAACCAAACCAGCCGACCCAAAGCATACTGGCACCCATCATGGTCATACCCGGCCGATGGGGCGGACTAAGTTCGCTGGGATAGCCCTTACGTGTGCCCAGCAAATGAGCGATAACCAAAGCGGATATACCTGCGGTGGCGTGAACGACTAGACCGCCTGCGAAATCCATCACATTTTTTTCGGCGAGCCACCCGCCACCCCAAATCCAATGGCAAACGGGGGCATAGACGACAACAATCCATATTGCGCAGATCAGCAATACTGCGCTGAACTTGATACGCTCCACAAATGCGCCGACGATCAGCGCCGGCGTGATGATTGCGAACGTCATCTGAAACATAAAGAAAACGGATTCCGGTATATCGCCGCTCAAGGTCGATGCGCTGACACCGGAGAAAAACGCTTTGCCAAGGCCGCCGATATAGGCATTCAATCCACCACCGTCACCGAATGCGAGGCTATAGACGCCAACCAACCACAGTACGGACATTAGGCAGGCGATCGCAAAACAATGCATTAAAACGGACAACAGGTTGTTCGCGCGAACAAGGCCGCCATAAAACAAAGCCAAGCCCGGAAGCGTCATGAACAAAACCAATGCGGTCGCTGTTAGGATCCAAGCAGTATTTGCACCACTCAATTTCGCATCTGCGGCAGATGCGACACTCGGCAGCACTAAGACCACAAGCGCCGCCGCCGACGCCGCAACACGGCGCCAACAAATTTCTGGGAACATGAAAACCTCCCTAGGCTCCGAAGAGCCCGCCCAGCAATTTCCTCATGCCGGCTTCCGCAACCCATAGCATCACCCAACGGGACCGGCGGCTACGGGAGGATCATAACTCGGCTTGTAATTCGAAGAAAGGATTGTGACTCGCGGATGCGGCGTTTCGCCTAGGTATCGGCGGTATTCTTGCGCGTGCGCAAACGCTGCCAATATTCAAGGCGCTTGGTCAATTCTCGCTCGAAGCCACGCTCCACAGGCTTATAAAACTGCTGTCGTTCCATGGTTTCGGGAAAATAGTCCTGACCGGAAAATCCGTCGCCTTCGTCATGATCGTATCTATAGCCGTCGCCATAGCCCAATTCGCTCATCAAGTCCGTCGGCGCATTCAAAATATGTTTTGGCGGGTCGAGCGACCCGGTTTCTTTCGCGGATCTCGCCGCAGCCTTGAAAGCGGCATATGCGGCGTTGGATTTCGGTGCAGTGGCCAGAAAAATCACCGCTTGGGCCAACGCCAGTTCGCCTTCGGGCGAGCCCAGCCGTTCATAGGTCTGCCATGCGGTCAATTCCTGCACCGCCGCTTCCGGTTCGGACAAACCGATATCCTCGTAGGCGAACCGCAGCAGTCGACGCGCGATATAGCGCGGCTCTTCTCCGCCATCCAACATAGGAGCAAGCCAATAGAGCGCGGCATCCGCATCCGATCCGCGTAACGATTTATGCAAGGCGCTGATGAGATTGTAGTGACCATCCTGAGATTTGTCGTAAAGCGGTGCTCGGCGCTGCACCGTGTCTGCAAGACCGGCCGGCGTCAGTTGGTTTTCTTCCTCCAAAGCAAACAACATTTCGCAAAGGTTGAGCAAATATCGACCATCCCCGTCTGCCATTGCCAGCAAGGCCTGACGGGCGTCCCCATCCAACGGCAGCGAACAGCCCTCCGCCGATTCCGCTCGCTCAATCAATTGCCCAAGCGATTCCATATCCAGTCGGTTAAGGACCAAAACCTGGCATCTGGAAAGCAAGGCAGCATTTAATTCAAAACTCGGATTTTCGGTCGTTGCCCCAACCAACACGATGGTGCCGTCCTCCACATAGGGCAAAAAACCGTCCTGTTGCGCCCTGTTGAACCGGTGAATCTCATCGATGAATAAAAGTGTGCCTTGACCACCGGCACGGCGATCCTGGGCGCGCGCGAATACCTTTCTTAGATCAGCAACACCAGAGAAAACTGCTGATAACGGCTCGAATGCAAGATCGACCGCCTCCGCCAACAACCTGGCAATTGTAGTTTTTCCGCAACCGGGAGGCCCCCAAAACACAATGGACGCCAGCTGGCGGGCCCGCAGTAGGCGGGTCATTGCGCCATCTTCTCCCAACAAATGAGCCTGACCAACGACTTCATCGAGCGTCGCCGGTCGCAACCGGTCTGCTAAGGGTCGCGGCGCCAATTCGTCGAATAATCCCTGATCCGGCGCTTTGGTCATTAAGCGCGTTTCCTTAACCGATACGGAACCGACGTGTCTTTTTGCCCCGCCGGATATTGACCTCCCAGGGCTGACCGCCAATTTTCAACGCGCGTTTGAAATCTTCAACACGTTTGATGGACGTACCATTGATATTCAGGAAAATATCGCCCGGTTTAAAGCCAACCCTGATTGCCGGCGATCCCCTTTTGACCGCAACGACCAACACGCCTTTTCCACTTGTTCTAATCCCGTGTTTCTCGATCACCGCCGGAGACAAGTTGACGACCTTGAGCCCGGAAAAAGGATTTCTGCCTTTGATCACGGTCGCATTCCGAGGCGGAACCTCGGGCGGTGCGATTAATTTGAAGTTGGCTTGATTAGTATTGCCCCGGCGCAGATAGGTAAGGCCTGCAGATTCTCCGATTGGGCGTGCGGCCAAGCGGAAGCGGAGGGCATACTCGTCTTCAACCGCGAAACTGCCGATATGTGTAATCACGTCGCCACGTCTAATTCCAGCTTTCTCTGCCGGGCCTTTGGGATATACGCTTTCGACTAAAACGCCGGTCGGACGCTCGAGACCGAGACCTTCGGCCATATCAGCGGTCACTGCTGTCCCCGTGAGTGACAACCACGGCCTGATCAATGGCTTGCCGGATACTGCACTTTCAACCACCGTCCGCACCATAGTGCTTGGAACGGCGAACCCGATTCCGACAGACCCGCCGCCTTTGCGTGAGAAAATTGCGGTATTAATTCCGATCAATTGGCCTTTGAGATTGACCAGCGCGCCACCCGAATTGCCTGGATTGATGGCGGCGTCGGTCTGAATG
>DLVK01000179.1:0-2691 GCA_003444235.1 Rhodospirillaceae bacterium | reverse complement strand
GCCCATACTCACCTTCCCCGGATTGGCTTTGGTATAGGCCACCAGCGACTTCCAGTCAGTGAAACGCGTTTCATCGGGCCGGATATAAATCTGATTGAATGTCGCCTGGACCACGCAAATGGGCGCGATATCCTCGCCAATGTCGTAGTCAACTTTCTTGGCCGCTCCGGCGGAAATGAGATTGTCGGTTTGAAGAAGTATTGTGTAGCCATCCTTCGGACGGTTCACAAACTCAGGAATGGCCGCCATTCCGCCGCCGCCTGGCTTACTGACGACTTGGAAACCGACACCGGTAACTTTTTCCATCGCCGCGCCCCAAGCTCGGGCTGCCTGGCCGGTACCGCCCGCGGTGCCCACCGTAATCATGATGGTTACTGTTCGTTTAGGAAATCCGTTCGGCTTCTCTAATTTCTGTGCGACCGCAGTTGTGCTGGCCCCTAACCCCATCGCTACGATGCCTACCAGCGCCGCGCGTATATTTATTTTTGGCTTCCACATTGATCTGTCTCCCTCAGTTTTGATTAAGAGTTTTGCGAAGGACGATCGAACGGTGACCAAAATCCTCCGCAATCGGTACTAATTTCTCAATTAAAACAACCGTATAAATCTTCTTGTAATTTATCCTGAAAATAGTTTCAGATTCACGAAATCCTGTCCAGTACCCAGCCGATTGCCTTCCTGCCCCGCAATCAAATTAGGTTGCGCGATTTCAGCTCAATCTCTTCGAGTGATCGCTCGAGACGTCGAAGATGACCGTCATTGTCCACCCTCTTGCTGTTACCACGGCGGATATCTCGTAAACGCCATCGGCAAACAAAAACCTTCAGTCCATGACCGAAATTTTTGCTTCGTTCTCGGGGACAAATTCGCCGTTGATGTAGACCGTTCGTGTCATGGGACTGCCCCGAGAAGATCGAAGATCACCTAGATTGCTGGCGAAAGCGCCGTCGCCCTTTCCTGCCAGTATGACACTAACATTGAATTGTGAAAACTTCGTGGCGGACGCGAGTGGACTTGAATGAGTACCTTCGGCAACGGTTTCCGCTTCGACCGACCGCTTGCCACGGGGCCCTTCGCCCACCGCATCCGTGCCGCCCGCTACCACCATACTCCCCTGCGAGACGCGGCTGACTGGTCACAGCGCGATGGTGAATTAGCTGGGCGAGGTTGTGGTGTGTGAGAGGGGAACGGCTTGTCGACAAAAGCTGATAATTGAAAATTACTCAAGGCGGCAGCGCGGGATACTTAGGTTGCTCGGAAATTTTTGATAAACTGGTTGCCAATTGAAATGTCCAAGGGTGCTAACAACTAATGTGGGTGGGGCCGCCAATTTTTGATCGGATAAAAATTTTAGTGAAATGGGCGTTCGCACCTGTGAATCTGCGAGAGCAGAGATTGGTTTTTCTTAGATTTTTTTTCGCCATATCTGTCATCGGTTTCATTTATTACAATTGGGATAACTTTGCTCTTGCTTACAATGACGGCCAATATTCTAGATCTTATCTATTTAAAGCATTAGATAGTATTCCGTGGTTACTAGGGCCATTTTTTGTATACGCAATATTGTTTTACATAATAGGAAAAATAATAAATAATTTAAACTATTCATATTTATTATTTACATTAATTATATTTATTTTAGGAATTATTTTTGAAATTATTACTATAAATATTGATGATATAAAGGGACAATCTTTAATAAATTCAATAATTATTATTTATTACGCACTACGGCCATTCTTGATTCATATGCTACTAACTTACGTTGCCTTACTTTTTGTTCGCGCGACCAACGCCGTTTGGAAGCCGTATAAAATGACAAAAGCAGAAGCAATATCTGCCGCATATGCGAGAAATTTTAATGATACTGAAAGGCAGCCAAGAGAGACTGATCAACTGTAGCGTCCATCTTTGTTCCAGAGCGGTCGTCCTCGTTACCTGAAGTAGTTAAGGATCAAATATTCGCCGCCAGCGCAATCGCCTTCTGCCGATCCCGCCACCATCTTTCTCCAATAGACAAAATCGGTAGGAATGTTGTAGAGCGACGAATGGACGGTCGTCGCCGTTGGTTCGCATATCGTTCTCCAGAACCGGCGCGGCCTTCGAGGGAGCCTGTTTATGCCGACATCCGAGCCGAACGCGACAGCTGAAGAGGGGCGCACCGGTAGCGTTACGCAGCTGACCATTCGGGAGCCGGACGACTGGCATCTCCATTTCCGCGACGAGGCGATGCTGGGCCTCACGGTCGATTTTACCGCACGGCAATTCGCCCGAGCCATCGTCATGCCCAATCTGGTGCCCCCGGTGACGACCGTTGCGGCGGCGGATGCCTATCGCGATCGCATTCTGGCAGTGCTGCCCGAGGGCCGCTCTTTCACGCCGTTGATGACCGCCTATCTGACCGACGAAATCGCCGCCGACGAGGTCGAGGCCGGGTTCGAGAGGGGCGTCTTCACCGCCTGCAAGCTGTACCCGGCGGGCGCGACGACCAATTCCGCAGCGGGCGTGACCGACATACGAAACATCCATTCGGTGCTCGAGCGGATGCAGAAAATCGGCATGCCGATGCTGGTCCACGGCGAGGTGGTCTCGCCGGACATCGATATCTTCGACCGCGAGGCGGTGTTCCTGGATACCGTGCTGGCGCCGACGCTTCGGAATTTTCCGGAGTTGAAAGTGGTGCTCGAGCAC
>DLVK01000250.1:0-6137 GCA_003444235.1 Rhodospirillaceae bacterium | reverse complement strand
CGACCACCGGCAGCACGGAAAGCCGCACAAAGCGAAGGCGACGGCAAGAAACGTCGCCGCCCCCGCCGACGCCGGCGCGGACGTGGCGATGACTCCCGCAACGACAGTGATGCGGGCAACGCTGACCGGGAAACCGCCTCCGAAGATGAGGACAAAGACACCAAGGAAAGTTCCGACGAAGATCGCGACGGACAGCGTAAACGTCGGCGGCGGGGACGGCGCGGCGGACGTCGGCGCGGACGCAAGGCAGCTCCAGAAAATGCGGAAACTTCCGAGGAAAAGAACGCCAAAGACGGTTCGGAAATCACCGAAAACACTGATGCGACTTCAGCAGACGACAACGACGCCTCCTCTGATGAGGATAATTCTGAGCCTAAGAAAAAGGCCGAAAAATCAGAAAAAAAGACCCGATCCCGTCGCGGCAGACGGCGTGGCGGATCTAGAAAGAAGGCGGCCACCAAAGAAGGCAAAACGGACGACGATAAATCGACAACAAAGGAAGCTGCCGTCGATACGGCCGAGTCAGAGAAAACGGAGTCCCCATCGGCGGACCCCGATCCGATTCCCGTAGAAGTACCGATCGCGGCTGACAGTTCCGTGGACGACAAAGGCGAAAAGCGCACCGGTTGGTGGAATAAAGTTATCGGATAGTCGCATCACGATGCCCAGTTGATCAGGTGCTCCATCGCCGCTGAAATGGTTTCCGGTGCCTCAGCGTAAGAGATTCGGACATATCGGTGGCCCCGGGCGGAATCAAAATCAAGCCCGGGCGTAAGAGCGACACCGCTCTGATCGAGAATTTCGCGACATAAACGCTCGCTGTCATCGGTCCGATCAGAAACGTCCGCATAAATGTAGAATGCGCCGTCGGCCGGCGCGAGTTTGGCGAACCCGGCCTCTGGTAACCGTTTCAGCAACAAAGAGCGGTTCTCGCGATAGCGAGTGACCAGGCCTTCCAGCTCGTCGCGACAATCGAAAGCCGCGCACGCGGCCAATTGCGACAACGCTGGCGCACAAATGAAAAGATTTTGCTGAAGGCATTCAACAGGACGCAGTAACTCCTCGGGAACAACCATCCAACCTACACGCCAACCTGTCATCGAGAAATATTTGGAAAAACTGTTGATCACAACGGCGTCAGGATTGATCGCCGCCGCCGTGGCCGCCGGAACGTCATAAGTGATGCCATGGTAGATTTCATCTGAGATCAAGCGAATGCCCTCTGACTGGCAAAACACAGATAGTGCTAACAAATCGTCAGACGACAACATCGTTCCAGTCGGATTGGACGGCGACGCTACAATAAGTCCATCCAACGGCAGGAGCGGCGCGAGCCGTTTAGGCGTCGGCTGGAATCGGTCCTCTATGTCGGTTTCGACAATTATCGGTTCGATACCGAATGCATTCAGGATATGCCTGTAACAAGGATAGCCCGGGGCCGCCAACGCCACCCGATCACCGGCATCGAATGCGGCAAGAAAACTCAATACGAATCCCGCCGAAGACCCACTGGTAACTGCAATACGCTCCGCCGGCACATCGGCCCCGTAAAATCTACTGTAGTGAGCGGAAATCGCTTCGCGTAATGGATCGATGCCGAACGCATCCGTATAACCCAGTTTTTGGGTTTGCAGCGGTTCACGCACAGCGTCAACCACCCCCTTTGGCGCTCCGGTCCCCGGTTGCCCAATTTCAAGATGATAGACGGCCTCACCAGATAGCTCGCGCTGGTTAGCGGCATTGAGAACGTCCATCACCATGAAAGGCGACATGCGTCCGCGCGCGGAAACTTTTACAACCACGGCACCAACTTCACTGAATCACCTGCGCTCACGTAAATCTTTTTTGAACCGCGCACCGACACCATTGCCACGTTTGTCGGCCTTTACCTGACAAGGTGGATCACTGCGGGAGTCGGGTGGCAGCCCTGCGGGACAATAAATTGCGTTGATGCGCCCGATCGACGGCACGCGCTCGACCTTGGCATTTTCTTTAACCAAAGCTCCGAGCTCTTTCTTGGAAACGGCTTTTTCCGCCAGGTAAGGTGTATTGTCCCCGGTAAATAGAATTCGCGGCCGATCACTCGCCTCCGCCAACCGCTCGCCAGCCAACAATGTTCTTGCAGCAATCCCAACCGTCGCTGAGGCTGCGCCTGGACCACCGTTTCCCGACGCCGCAAAAATAATTTTTTTCTCGTTTCGATCGACCGCCAATATTGGCGTCATCGGCTGCCGATCGAATTCCCCCTCACCCGGGGCCGGCGCGAGGGCAAAACCCAAGCCTGGAAGAAACTTTCCGGTGCCGAATTTTCGACTTGCCGTAACCGAACAGACTACCGCAAGCCCCGTACCGTCAACCACAGTGAAGCCACTGCCAACCTTCGCCGACGTGCTGGTAAAATTACTTTGGGACGATTTAGCCGCCGTCGCCAAGCGAGAGGTACGCGCAGGTCCATCCAGTTTCTTGAAGCTCGCATCCTTGCTCAATTGCATCCACAAATTTGCTGCCGCTTTGCCACCTCCGGTCGGTGGAAAGTAAATTGTGCGGTCCTTCAATTTAAATGCCTGCGCTCGCAACCATTTTGGTTTTTTCTTACTGAGCAATCGTGCATCGATAGGCTGCCCTTGCGCCGCTGCCGCCGAGACGATGCGCTTAGCGAGCGCGCCTCGGTAAAAAACACCGCCACCACGAGCCCCGATATGACCTAACACGGCACCTAATTCGATCTGTTGAAAAATAATGCCCTCTCCGATTGGCTCGCCGAGGCGATCAAAAAACAGGGAAAGCGCAGTGGCGTCGTTCGCCAAATCTGGAGCCGCACTCTTAAGGTCGGTGATCAACGCACGCGAAGTGGTAACGCCTTCCCGGGCGGAACTCGCGGATTGACCCAACAAGGAACTCCAACTCAATCGCCCGAACCGCGCGTGCAGCCATGCCATGCCCCGCACGATGGTCGGTATAGCTACAGCGTCGCGACCACTACCAGCTCTGGCAGGACTAAAATCGAGGACATCTGCACGGCCCGATTGAGGCTCATAGACCATGCAAATACCCGCACCACCGAGCCCCGCTTGCGACGGATAGGTGATGGCTAGCGTAAAATAAAGGCCTACTGCGGCATCGGCCGCAGTACCACCCCGTGCCAGCACATCGCGAGCCGCGAGAACTGCCGTGGGTTCGTCGGCAACAATAGCGGAAAACAATACCGACGGTGGTGTCTTCGGCAATATTACGTCGCTTGCCTTTTCCACTGCCGAACAAGCGGTTACCACCGATAACATCAAAATCGCGAAAAAGAGATTCGCGCCTTGATTGCTCCGTACGCCCGGCCCAAGTAAAGTCAAACGACGAAACTGCCGGCTGATGTTTATGCGCCCCAATCGCGTCAAAAAATCTCTCTTTCGCACCAAATCCTTGGCCGCCGTCTTGGTATTTGGAATCGCATTTTGTGTGGCATTTACAGACCTACGCGCCTATGCGCAAGGCCCTCAGGTAGTTCGCGATACGGAAATTGAAAATACCATTCGAGTCTATAGCGCGCCACTTTTCGAGGCAGCAGGACTTGATATGGGCTCGGTTCGAATTCGCCTGGTCTTGTCGCAGGCCCTAAATGCATTCGTCGCCGGCGGGCAAAGAATATTTATCAATACGGGATTGCTCACCCGTGCCGGCAACCCAAGCCAGGTGATCGGAGTTCTTGCCCATGAAATTGGCCATATATCGGGTGGCCATCTTTCGAGAATCCAAGAAGGACTGCGAAACGCATCGACCCAATCGATCATCGCCACCGTACTAGGTGCCGCAGCTGCAATCGCCGCCGGACAGCCCGAAGGTTTGGCCGGCGCCATAATCGGCGGTCAGGCACTCGGCCAACGCACACTCTTCAAATACACCCAAGGGATGGAACAGTCGGCGGATCAGGCCGGCGTCGATTTTCTCGAACGCACCGGCCAATCTTCAAAGGGTCTGCTGGAATTCTTAAAAATTCTGCACAAGCAATCGGCACTTTATACGGATTCCCGTGACCCCTACGCCTCTACCCATCCTCTGACTTTGGACCGGGTTAGATTTCTCGAAAATCATGTCGCCAAGTCGCGGTTCTCGAATGTACCGGTATCGCGACAACTGACCATCATGCATGCGCGCATGCGCGGCAAAATCAACGGCTATGTTGATGACCCGGCACGCACACTCGAAACATACCATGCTGAGGACAAGGGCATCGAGGCACGCTATGCCCGTGCCTACGCCTTTATGAAACTTCACAAAGTGAGAGAGGCGCTCGCCATCGTCGATCAGCTCATCACGGATTCGCCAAAAGATCCTTTCTTCCATGAGCTCAAAGGCGACATACTTAAAGATGCCGGCGAAGTCCGCCGAGCGATCGTTTCGTACCGTGCGGCAGTCAAAATTATCCCCTGGGCCGCACTGATCCGCATAAATCTTGCGCGCATGCAATTGGAGCTAAATGATCCGAAGCTCGACGATGAAGTTGTCATGAATATTCGCGAGGCCCTGCGCTATGAACGCGAACTGCCGATCGCGTGGCGACAATTGGCAACTATCTATGGCCGCCGTGGGCAAACCGGCAAAGCCTCGCTAGCGCTGGCAGAAGAGGCAATGCTGCGGGGCGACATCAGCCGGGCCACGCTAAATGCCAAACGCGCGATTAAATCGCTACCGGTAGGTTCTCCGGAACATATCCGCGCGCAGGATATCGAAAAACAAGTTGCCCAAGCCAAAGCGAAGGAAGATGGCTAAGTAAATCTTACGCAAGGAAACCTTTACAGCATGATTCGACAGTCCCCAGTTCTCACACGCCTCGTCGCGCTTATTGCCCTTTTGAGTATGGCGGCATTCCCGATAGCGGCCGAACCACTTTCCTCGGAACAGAAAAAGGCCTTTGAGAAGGTCATTCGCGACTATTTACTCGCAAATCCTCAAGTGATCTTGGAGTCCATGGAGAAACTTCGCGAACGCGAACGCGTTGAGCAGGAAAAGATCGCCAAGCGCACCCTAAGCGAAAATAAAGATACGATCTTCGACCATCCGATGTCGCCGGTCTCAGGCAATGACAAGGGTAATGTCACGCTGGTCGAATTCTTTGATTACCAATGTGGCTATTGTAAGCGAGTCATCGGATCAATGGTGGATCTCGTGGAAAACGACAAAAACCTACGTGTCGTTTGGAAGGAGCTGCCAATTTTGGGTGAGATGTCTCGCGTCGCCGCGATCGCCGCAATGGCATCGAAGAAGCAGGGCAAATATTATGAATTTCATGTCGCTCTGATGCAGAATCGCGGCCAATTGAGTCTTGAAATTATCATGCGGATCGCACGTAGCGTCGGCATCGATATTGCCAAACTACAAAAGGATATGGGCGATCCGAAAATCGCAGCCTATCTCGACGAGACGATCCAACTTGCCCAATCGCTCGGTATTCGGGGGACACCCGGATTTATTATAGGCGAACGTATCGTGCCGGGCGCCGTTAGCCTTGACCAGCTCAAGAATTTCATTTCCGAGGCGCGTAAACCCAAGAGCTAAACCAACAACGATCTCAGACGCGATGGTCCGGCGCGACATCGGGCTGTCGGTCGGGTTCGGCTTCGATGAATGCGGGGTGTTGCGCACATTCCGCATCAATCGCCATCAAAGTCGGATACTGCTCCAACTTAAGAAAATCATAACGCTTGGCGGCGTAGAGTTGCGGTATGAGGAAACAATCGGCCATCGTCGGCGTATCTCCGTGACAGAATTTTCCCGTGTCGGGATCGTCTTTGAGCCACCCCTCCAATACAGAAAATCCTTGATTGGCCCAATAGCCATACCAATCCCAGCGCGCTTGGCCGGAAAAATTCTCACCGACGTAGGTCCGCACGCGGTTGGACAAACGCGGATGCAGTTCGCAAGCAACCGCCTGAGCTATGGCGCGCACTCGCGCCCTGCCGGCCGGATCGGCCGGCAACAACGGCGGCTCGGGATAGGTTTCTTCGAGATACTCGAAAATTGCCACCGACTGCCGAATTACCAGGCCGTTATCTTCGAGGCTCGGCACGATGGATTGGCGATTGACTGCGATATACTCGTCTTCCCACTGATCGCCTCTGGCAAGATTGACAGCGTGATGCTCTACC
>DLVK01000234.1:0-5094 GCA_003444235.1 Rhodospirillaceae bacterium | reverse complement strand
GGCCAGAGTACAAAAAGAGCAGCTAATCAGCGTTACGGTTGGGATCCCTTGGGATTCAAGGGCCACGGCGTCATGGACGCTCCACGGAGAGGACGAGCCTCAGTGACCGACACCACTGACGGCGACATCGACCGATGACGCCATCTGCTCGATGAAGGGTGCGGCTTTCGAGGGAAAGCCCTTGCGCCAAAATACGACCTCTCCTACGCCGTGATCGCCTTCCAGAGCTTCCTTCAAGCCTTCCATGACATGGTCGGTAAATTCTTTACCATTGTCCAAAAGGCCGATTTTAAGCCCCTTCAAGCTGTCTTTTCGCGGCGCCAGGTCCATGGGTGGCACATCCCGAACATCAATAGGAATGTGTACCTGGATTTCTGACATGGATTAGACCCCTTTCAATAACGATCATGCAGATTCACTATAACTCATATGGGAGAATAGCCAATGGCGCTCCTGGAGACGCCAAATTCTGGCGCCTACGAATTTCACTGGATTGACTCCTGCGACAATCTGACCACACAATATGATTAAGCGTCTTTAAAAAAAGACCATTTGCCTAGGCGGACGGAAGATTCGCGTGCAACGAAAAATAAAATTCAAGACGCCGTTTCGCCGGGTTCTCGGGAAATGGCTCGCAATGTGAGGCGTTCTCCCTGTTGGAAACAACCGGCGTGTTGCTACACGGTCCATGTTTAGGGAGGACATTATATGTCTATCACACGAAAAATCGGATTACTGTCCGCTGCGGCATTCGCGGCGGCGGCATTCGTTACGCCGGCTTCGGCGTTCAGCCTAAAAGACAAAAAGGTCACTTTTATCGTGCCTTATAAAGAAGGCGGCGGCACGGATACGATGGCGCGTATCTTTCAGCCGTTTTTGACCAAATATCTGCCTGGCAACCCCACCATTCTGGTGTTGAACCAGCCGGGTGGTGCAGGCTCCAAGGCGTCGAACAAGTTTCAGCGCGAAGGACGCCCGGATGGCACCATGATCATCGGCGTTTCTTCCTCGGCGCTCACCGCCTATACGATGAAAGCCAAAAAAGTGAAGTATGACGTTCTGTCGTGGCACCCGGTGATCTTGATCCCGCGCGGCAATATTTTCTACAGCAACCCGAAGATCGTCAAAGGTCTGAAAGGGTTCGGTAAGAACGTTGCGTCGGATATCAAGGCTCTGCGCGCAACAAAGGGCCTGTCCAACGGAACCAAAAATCCGGTGGATGCGGGTCTCCGCGGCACTTTGGCCTATGCACTGCTCGGTATTTCTCACGACACCACTTTCGGGCTCAGCACTTCCAAACAGCGCAAAGCGTATAATCGTAAAGAATTGTCGCTGAACTACGATGCAACCGGCCCCTATATCAAAAAGGTTAAGAAGCACGAGAAAAAGGGCACGGTAGCGCCGTACATGTCGTTCGGTTATCTCGATGGCAAAGGCGGCATCGCGCGCGATCTGACTTTCCCGAACCTGCCGACCGTCGGCGAAGCCTATGAAGCCATTAATGGTAAAAAGCCGTCCGGTCCCATGTGGGAAGCCTATAAGAACTTCGTCGGTATCGGCGTAAATGCGTCCAAGGCGATTGCGTTGCCGAAGGGCACGCCGAAAAAGGTCGTCGATGCCTATCAGGCTGCGATGCATAAGATCGACAAGGATCCGGAATTCCGGAAACTCGCCGAGAAACGTTTTGGCAAGTTGCCGCGTGCGTTTGGCGCCAATGCCAGGAAAATTCTTCGCAATGCGACGACAATGAAGCCCGAGGTTCGCAAGTGGATGCGGGCTTGGATCAAAAAGCGTTACGACGTGAATATCTAGTCTGACGATATAGACCGGCACTCTCGGGTGCCGGTTTTTTTTAAATTTAAAAACAAAAAATAATCTGCCTGGGGGAGGGTGGTCCCATTTCTTTCGAAGAAGCAGCCGTAAAGGCACTGAACACGATATTTACGTGGCATCACATGGCGGCCCTTTGGGGCGGCGTGCTGATCGGCCTCACCATGGGCATTCTTCCGGGACTGGGCGGTACCGCCGGGCTGGCGCTTATCCTGCCATTCCTTTACGGCACCGAACCCTCGGTCGCCCTTGCCATGATGATCGGCTTGCAGTCGGTGACGGTGACGTCGGACACCTTCCCGTCGGTATTGATGGGAATTCCCGGGACTTCCGGCAGTCAGGCGACGGTCGTCGACGGATTTCCCATGTCGAAAAAGGGCGAGGGCGCCCGCGCTTTGGCGGCGGCGTTCATTTCTTCGATGTTTGGCGGCATTTTTGGTGCCGCTGTGCTCTCCTTCGCAATTTTCTTCGCAGTTCCTCTGCTGGAGAATGTCGGCTTCGGCGAACAGATGATGCTGATCGTGCTGGCACTGACGATGATCGGCATGTTGACCGGTCTGAACCCGATTAAGGGTTTTGCCAGTTGCGGGATAGGTTTGATGCTGGGAGCCATCGGTGCGGCGCCGATGATGGGCGACCACCGGCTGACTTTCGGCACCGAATATCTGATTGAGCAAATTCCGTTGGTGATCATGGGACTTGCCATGTTTGCGACGCCGGAAATCATCGATCTTCTGCGCCGGCAATGGGCGATCTCGGAATCCGAGGAACTCGGCGCCGGTTGGACCCAGGGTTTCTTTGATTGGTGCAAAAACTGGTGGCTGTCGCTCAGGTGCGCCGCAATCGGCTGCTTGGTTGGCGCGTTGCCCGGTCTCGGCGGTACGGTGATCGATTGGATCGCCTACAGCCATGCCATTCAGACGACCGAAGACAAGGAAAACTACGGTACGGGGGACGTGCGCGGGGTGATCGCGCCGGAATCCGCCAACAACGCCAAGGAGGGCGGCGCCCTGATCCCAACCATTCTGTTCGGAATTCCGGGTTCGGGCTCGATGGCGATTCTGCTCGGCGGCTTCGTGCTGATCGGTATCGAACCCGGTGTCGAGCTGGTCACCGACCAACTTAATCTCGTTTACATCATGATCTGGTCGGTCGCGCTCGCCAACGTATTGGGTGCGGGGCTTAGCACTGTGCTGGCCGGCCAACTAGCGAAGATAACCTTGATCCGCTACGTGCTGGTCGCGCCCTTCATGTTCGGCTTGATATTCTTTGCAGCCTTCCAGGCCACCCGCGACTGGGGCGATATTATCGGGCTATTCCTGGCCAGCGTTCTCGGCGTTTATATGAAGCGGTTCGGCTGGCCGCGACCGGCGATGCTGATCGGCTTTGTGTTGGCGGAAAAAGTCGAAGCCTCCGTATATCATGCGATCAAAACCTATGGCTTTACGTTCCTCGAGCGTCCCTTCACGATCGTGTTGATAATTCTCACGGTCCTGTCGCTGTTCGCAGCCGCCAAATTCAAGCCACCGCTGCCGGAAATGCCGGAAGACGGCCCGCACACGCATATCGACAGGCGGCCGCAACTGATCTTTTTCGCCGTCGTCCTTGCGTTCACTTTGCTGCTTTTAGGCAACTCCTTCACCGTCGTTTGGCTATCGGGTGTCTATCCGCAGGTTGCCTGCGGCATGACTTTGGCGTTCCTAATTCCGCTTGGGTACAAATTGCTAACGCTGCAGAAACCGAGTTCGGTGTTTTACGATTCCGAACGCGAAACGTTCAGCGAGCATATCGAGTACCGATCGAGCGAACACTATCTCGGTTGGTTGCTGGTAATGATTGGAGCGTCCGCGATCTTTGGGTTCGTGATCGGCGTTGCGATCTTCACCTATACCTTCATTAGGGTCAAAGGCGGGGTCAGACATCTTTATTGTGCCATCAATTCCTTCGCATTTATTTGCGTGTTGGGGACGGTGCAGCATCTGATGACGCTCGAATACCCGCGCGGCATTTTGCAACTCTATCTCGGGGTCAACTTGCCCTGGCCGTTCCAGTAAGGGCTACCGGGTTTTCCAATCCGGCTCAGCTGAGCTAAAAAAGGCACTATATAAGTCGGCACTTGGGGAGGTTCGGCCATTTCTATCGAAGAAGCAGCCGTAAAGGCACTCGAGACCATTTTCACTTGGCATCATCTGCTCGCCCTATGGGGCGGCGTGCTGCTGGGCTTAACCATGGGTATTCTGCCGGGTCTTGGGGGCACGGCGGGGCTCGCGATCATATTGCCCTTCCTTTATGGAACCGAACCCTCGTTGGCCTTGGCAATGATGATTGGTTTGCAATCGGTCACCACCACGTCGGACACGTTCCCCTCGGTGCTCATGGGCATTCCGGGCACCTCGGGCAGTCAGGCGACGGTGGTCGACGGTTTTCCCATGTCGAAGCAAGGCGAGGGCGCGCGGGCACTGTCGGCGGCCTTCATTTCATCGCTGTTTGGCGGCGTCTTCGGTGCTGTGGTGCTGTCTTTCGCGATTTTCTTTGCCATTCCAATTTTGAATACGATCGGTTTCGGCGAGCAAATGATGCTGATCGTGCTTGCGCTCACCATGGTTGGCATGTTGACGGGCCTAAACCCAATCAAAGGCTTCGCCAGTTGCGGCATGGGTCTCATGCTCGGCGCCATCGGTGCTGCGCCAATGATGGGCGATTTACGCCTTACCTTCGGAACCGAATATCTGATCGAGCCGATTCCGTTGGTGGTGTTGGGTCTATCGATGTTTGCGACCCCTGAGATCGTCGATCTTTTGCGGCGGCAATGGGCGATCTCAAAAAGCGAGAAACTCGGATCGGGCTGGACACGGGGCTTTTTCGATTGGTGTAAGGATTGGTGGCTGTCGCTGCGCTGCGCGGTCATCGGCTGCCTCGTTGGTGCCCTACCGGGCCTGGGCGGCACGGTGATCGATTGGATCGCCTATAGCCATGCCATTCAGACTACCGACAACAAGGAAAGCTACGGCACCGGCGATGTTCGCGGCGTGATCGCACCGGAATCCGCGAATAACGCGAAGGAAGGCGGCGCCCTGATCCCAACAATCCTGTTCGGTATTCCCGGCTCCGGCGGCATGGCGATTCTGCTCGGCGGGTTCGTGCTGATCGGTATCGAGCCCGGTGTCGAATTGGTGACCGACCAGCTCGATCTCGTCTATGTCATGATTTGGTCGATCGCGATTGCCAATGTAGTCGGCGCAGGCTTATGCACCGTGCTGGCGG
>DLVK01000578.1:4981-6366 GCA_003444235.1 Rhodospirillaceae bacterium | reverse complement strand
TGATGGGCTACTACAACCCGATTTACAGCTTTGGCGTCGACGAGTTTCTGAGAGACGCGCTCGACGCCGGCGCGGACGGATTGATCATCGTTGATCTGCCGCCGGAAGAAGACGATGAACTTTGTCTGCCGGCCCGACAGGCAGGGCTCGACTGGATTCGGCTCGCAACGCCTACAACCGATGACGGTCGTCTACCGGCGGTGCTTTCGAATGCCGGCGGTTTCGTCTATTACGTCGCCATTATGGGCATTACCGGTACCAAGTCGGCAGACCAGGACGAGGTTCGCATCGCGGTCGAACGACTGCGGCAGCACACCGACTTACCGATCGGGGTCGGGTTCGGTATCAAAACACCCGAAGACGCTCGCGCCATTGCAGATACCGCCGATGCGGCCGTGGTCGGCTCGGCAATTGTCAACGTTATCGAGCAGGGATTGGATGCGGACGGCAAGGCGGGCCCTGCGCTGGTCGATGACGTTCTCGGCTTTGTCGAAAGCCTAGCCCAAGGAGTGCGCGGCACATGAATTGGCTGACCAATTTTGTCCGCCCGAAGCTGAAACAGCTCGTAAAAAGAGACGTGCCGGACGACTTTTGGCACAAATGCCCGAGTTGCGACCACATGATCTTCCATCGGGACCTCGAAGCGAGCTTATCGGTCTGTCAACAATGTGGTCACCATCTACGCTTGAATGCCAAGAAACGCCTCGACATGCTTTTCGACGAGGGCGAGTACCAGCGCATCGAACTGCCGAAGGCGGCGCACGATCCTCTAAAGTTCCGCGACCAAAAACGCTACACGGACCGGCTCAAGGAAGCGCGCAACAAGACCGAAGAAGAAGACGCGATAATTGTCGCACACGGAAAAATGGGAAATTTGCCGGTGGTGGTCGCCGTGCTCAATTTCGATTTCATGGGCGGTTCGATGGGCGCTGCGGTAGGTGATGGATTGATTGCCGCAGCAAGACTTGCGGTCGTCCAGCAGGCACCGTTGATCGCGGTTACCGCATCGGGCGGCGCACGTATGCAGGAAGGCGCGATTTCGCTGATGCAAATGCCGCGCACCGTCATCGCCGTCCAAGAGGTCAAGGAAGCGGGGCTTCCCTATATCGTGGTGCTTGCGGACCCGACTACCGGCGGCGTAACCGCGAGCTTCGCCATGCTCGGCGATATACATATTGCAGAAAAGGGCGCGATGATCGGCTTTGCGGGCGCCCGCGTAATCGAGCAAACGGTGCGCGAAACACTTCCCGAGGGTTTCCAGCGGGCAGAGTATCTGCTCGATCATGGGATGGTCGATATCGTCGCCGACCGCGCCGACCTTCGAGATACGCTGATCCGTGTCATATCTCTGTTGCGCCAACCCACACCGCCGGGTGACGTCCTCG
>DLVK01000578.1:0-4685 GCA_003444235.1 Rhodospirillaceae bacterium | reverse complement strand
CGCCAACCCACCCCGCCGGGTGACGTCCTCGCCCTGCCGCAAACGGATGAACCGGCGGAACAAACCAAAGACTCCCAAACACCTGCACTCGGGCCGCCGCGTCCCGATTAGGCGGCACATGAATAACGTGTCGGACAACGGTGCAGATAGCGGCTCGGGGCAGGAAAGCGATGCAATTCTCGAGCGGCTTCACGCGCTTCATCCAAAACTGATCGATCTCTCCCTAGGACGGATCGAAGCATTGATGTCGCGGCTAGGCTCACCGGAAAAGAACTTACCCCCGGTCATCCATATTGCCGGTACCAATGGCAAAGGGTCGACCCTCGCATTTCTACGCGCCATGCTGGAAGCCGCCAGTTTGCGTGTTCACGCCTACACCTCGCCCCACCTAGTGCGTTTCGCCGAGCGAATCATGCTCGCCGGCAACACCGTCAAAGAAGAGGACTTGGTTAAACTCCTGTCCGAATGCGAACGAGCCAATGGCGGCGAAGAGATCACCTTTTTTGAAATCACCACCGCGGCCGCGTTTCTCGCCTTCGCCAACGTCGCCGCCGAAATCGTATTGCTGGAGACGGGCCTTGGCGGCCGCCTAGATGCGACCAATCTGGTCGCCAAACCGGCATTGACCGTGATCACACCGATCGCGATGGATCATATGCAGTATCTGGGAGACAGCCTTTCGGAAATCGCGGGCGAAAAGGCCGCAATCCAAAAACCCGGGGTGACTTCGGTCGTAGGACCGCAAGACGAAGTCGCGCAAGCAGTGATCTTGGCCGTGGCAGAAGATGTCGGAGCAGAGGTTTTCCTATATGGACGCGATTGGCGAATAGATATCACCGATGACGGCTTTGCCTATTCATCGGAGGCATTGGAACTGGATTTGCCGCGCCCATCACTGCCGGGGGCACATCAACTGATCAACGCCGCTACCGCGATCGCTTGCCTCGAGCAGTTGACGGATTTCGAACTATCGGACCGGGCCATCGTTCGCGGGCTGTCCAATACGGACTGGCCCGGCCGCCTGCAGAATCTTACCGAGGGTAATTTGGCCGAAGCATTGCCGTCGGGATGGGAACTTTGGCTCGACGGGGGCCACAATGCCGCCGCCGGCCAAGCACTTGGGTCGGCACTTTCTGTCTGGAGCGACAAGCCGACCCATCTCGTGCTCGGCATGCTGCAAAGTAAACAGGCACTGGAATTCCTGAAACCGCTCGCGTCGGTCGCCGAGAGCGCACAAACGATCGAGATTCCAGGCGAAAAATCAACGGCGGCGGCCCACGGTTTGGCGGCTACCGCCGCTGAAGCGGGTTTGCGCGCAAGTCCCGCCGCAGACCTCCGCAGTGCAATCGGTGCGATCATGGCCGAAGAGCCTGGGCCAGCGCGAATTCTGATTTGCGGCTCGCTCTATTTGCTAGGTCACGTCTATCGCGTGAACGGCGCCGGGGGCCCGGCGTAACCTAATGTCGGTCGCTATCCAACGTATCGGGGAAAGTTTCGTTGCCGAGGTCGACAATATCGACCTAGCGCAGCCGATCGATGACACGGCTTGGGAAAAAATTTATCGCGCCTATCTCGATCATCAGGTCCTGGTCTTTCGCGGCCAATCGCTGACCCCCCAACAATATTGCGACTTCGCCGCTCGGTTCGGACCGCTGGAGCCGCATGCGGTGGTCGCCTTTCATCATCCTGAGAACCCCGCCATCACAGTACTTTCCAACCGCATCCACAAAGGCAAACCGAAGGGTATTCGAGACGCGGGTTCCCATTGGCATTCCGATTACACCTATAAACAGGTGACCTCGAATGCGACCTTGCTTTATGCGCTGGAAGTGCCCGATGCGGGCGGCGATACATGGTTCGGCGACACTGCAGCCGCCTACTCCGCACTTCCCGAAGCCGTCAAAGCCCGTCTCGAGGGCTTGGAAGCACGGCAACAATATCGCTGGCTGAAAGACCGCACCCACCCGGAATCGCGCTGGGTGCTGTGCAGCGAAGCCGAGCGCCAGGCAACCCCGGAGGTCGTCCATCCGGTGGTACGCACCCATCCGGAAACCGGCCGGAAGGGAATATTCGTATTTCCCGGTGTGACGGGAACGATCAAATCGATTGTCGGTCTCGATCAGCCGGAAACGGATGACCTGCTACAAATGCTTTTCGAGCATTGCCAGCAGCCGCAATTCCTCTATCGGTTCAAGTGGCAGGACGGCGATCTCGTCGTTTACGACAACCGAACGCTTATGCATTGCGCGACGACCAACAAGTTGCCGGCAAACCATCACCGCACACTTTACCGAATCAATACGACCGGCAGCGAACCTTACTGAGCTTCAAATCCTGTAGATAGGATTGGTCAAACGACAGATTCGACCCATTGAACAAGCTGGCTTTTCGGCAACGCGCCGACCTTCGTCGATGCGACCTCGCCATCTTTGAAAATCATCAGAGTGGGAATACCGCGAACGCCGTACTTCGACGGGGTTTCCGGGTTGTCGTCGATATTGATCTTCGCGACCGTCACCTTATCGCCCATATCGGCGGCGATCTCTTCCAGCACCGGAGCGATCATTTTGCATGGCCCGCACCATTCGGCCCAAAAGTCGACCAAAACAGGCCCACCCGCCTTCAAAACGTTCGCTTCGAATTCGTCGTCACTCACCGCTACGGTGTCAGCCATGGAAAATACCTTTCGAATTGATTGGGCGAAATCGTTACCCGAACCTTCAATCTAGGGAGCGGTGCTGTAGGAATCAAGCAGCGCATCTTCGAGCAACATAAGGCTTGGGTTTTCGGTCCAAAGCAACGCGCATTTTACTGACCGATCGGGCCATACGCCTTGGAGTAGCGCGCGGTAGGCGGCCATTTGGCGAATATATGGTGTCGGCACGTCATTCTCCCGATCCGGCGGTGGGCGTAGCGATTTGTAATCCACGACCAACACCTCTTCGTCGCGTACCAGCAATCGATCAACCTGGCCGGACACCACTTCGAGGCCGTGCGCCATATCGACGGTGCCAACCAAAGGCACCTCAGCTTTCGAGTTTGGGCCGAACAGATCGGCAAATTCGGGGTCGTCCAATACCCGGAAGACCGTCGCGACAATATTTTCGCGCTCCTCAGGCACCAGCCCAATCCCTTTTCGATCGAGCATGCGTTCCGCTGCATTCCTCCGCGCCGCAGGTTCCAGGTCGGGCAATGTTTGTAGGAGACGATGGATAAGAAGGCCGCGCTTGAAGCGCTCACCGCGATCTACACCTAACGGCGATGCGACAGGCGGATCATCGCCGGGCCGAGAGGGTGCCAGTGGTTTCGGAGGTGTCGCCTCCGCAGGTGCATCAAAATCGACCCAATCGGGCAAAGGGACGGTATCGGCTGCACTCGAAATAGGTTCGCGGGCATCCACATCCGCCCGTTGCGCTGTCTCGAGCTGAAGTCCTTCCCCCTGCCAGCCACGGGAAATTTCGGCTGAAAATTTAAATTCCATCGGGTTGGCGACCTCGCCGAGACCCTCTCGCATCAGCGCGTACCAGCAATCGTCGGCCGGTTTTTGAGCGCCATGGTGCCCACATATATACAGCCGATCTTCGGCGCGGGTCATCGCCACATAAAGGAGGCGACGGTATTCCTGATCTCGGCGGGCCTCTGCCTCGGCTCGCAAGCCGCGGCTCAATGAAGGTTCGAATTGCCGCCGCGGCGACCACAGGGGTAGTGCGTCTTGCCATAGAATCTCAGGGCTGGCGGTGGGTTTGGCCATCGTATCGGGCAGGAAAACAACAGGCGCTTGCAATCCTTTCGCACCATGGACCGTCATCACCCGAACTTCATCGGCGCTGCCCTGTTCCAAATCTCGCTTGATCTCGACCGCACCTGCTTCCATCCAATGGAGAAACCCCTCGAGCGACGGGATGTGCGTGCGTTCATGGCTCATCGCCAAATTGAGGAATTCGTCGATGGGGTCTTCGCATTCCGGCCCCAAGCGTCGAATCATTGCTTCCCGGCCCGTACCCTCCGCCGGGACGGGAGCCGCCTGAACCGATGCAAACAATTCGTAGGGCCGCTCGAAACCTGTCCGCGCCAAAAGCGACTCGAGCCAAGCGCCGGCAGAGGCGAAAGCGGGATCATCGTTGCGCAACTGGGTCAATCTGCGCCACAAACTGTCCGCGCCGCGATCATAAGCAAGGCGGAAGAGTTGTTCTTCGTCGAATCCGAAGAGCGGCGATTTCAAAATTACCGCCAAGGTCAAATCATCTTCGGGTAGGAGCAAAAAGCGTCCCAGCGCCATCAGGTCCATTACTGCCAATTGTTCGGTCAGCATCATTCGGTCGACGCCAGCAACAGCGACATTTTTGGCTTTCAACGCTGCAACGATCTCTGCCATGAACCCGCTCCGCCGGCGAAGGAGAATCATAAAATCGCCCGCACGCAGGGGGCGGCCGTGTGATGGCAAAATCTCGTTTCCGATCCAACCCGCAATCTTGGCAGCGATCAGTTCCGCAAGCCGGCGCGACGGGTTGTCGTCGGCAATACGTTCGACCGGCGGCGTCCAAGCCGGAAGCGGATCTGCGGGCTCCGGACCCACCGCGGGCCACAGCTCCACCAGTCCTGCTGCGCCGGATCGGTAGGGATGATGTTTCAATATTTGATCGCCTTCGATAACGCCGTCTTTAGCCGGCGTCCGGGCAAATACC
>DLVK01000199.1:0-6920 GCA_003444235.1 Rhodospirillaceae bacterium | reverse complement strand
TTTTTCACCCCTTCCCCGCCACACTGAGCGATAGCCCGTCTCAAGTTGCCGGGTAAAGTTCCTGCCATCCGTAAGCGGTGACTCCAACACCGCCCGACGCAGATCCTCTTTCGATGGCCGGCTTTCCGCCAAGCCCATCGCTATCTTGAGATAAGCCTCTTCAGAATCTGCGATCCAATCTTCCCGCCCGATCGCACTCAATAAACTGGCCCCGACCCGGCCCGCGTGCAGCGCACCCGATAACGTCACCACCGGCACGCCCATCAACAACGCCTCACAGGTCGTCGTTGTCCCGTTATAGGGAAATGTGTCGAGGGCAATATCGACTTCATTATAAATCGCGAGATGATTCTCCCTCCCGGTGACTCGAGGCATCAATTTTACCCGTTCCGGAGACACCCCTTCTCCCTCAAACAATTGCTTCAGCCTCTCGCCAATCACCGGGTCGGCTAACTGTCGGGATTTGAGCAGAATCTGAGCATCCGGCACCTGGCCCAACAGGCGGCCCCACACTCGCACCATCTCGTCGGTTACTTTTGAAAAATTGTTAAACGAGGCGAAAGTAATTTCATCTGCACAGCCGCCAACCGCTGGCGTCTCCTCCGGCGGCGTATAGCAAAGGAAACAGGGAGCCGGGCGAAACAACGTTTCGCTGTGGAACGGTTCGGTCGCCCCTGAGGGATCCGCGATTTCATCGGTCAATCGCATATCCATCTGCTCAAGCCCTGTCGTCGCTGGGTATCCGATCCAGGTCATTTGGACGGGCGCAGCCCGACACGCGAAGAGGGTAAGTCGGTTGTCGGCGGTGTGACCCGCAAGGTCGACAAGAATATCTATTTCATCGGCTTGGACCTGCGCCAACAACGCTTCGTCATCCATAAACCGCACGTCGTGCCATTGATCGCTCAAAGCACGCAATTGACCGGTTGTCGTGTCAGTCGATTGAGTATCGCTATAGCAGGTAACGTGAAATTGGTTTCGATCATGATGTCGAAGCGGCGCGACAACAAAGTTCGCCACTGAGTGCGTCCAGAAATCCGGGGAAACGTATCCTACTTTCAATTTCCGGTCCGGATTACGGTCTAACGGGGTTTTGCTCACGGCTTTTGGCTTAAATCGATTTGACCATTGCCGGTGTGCCGAAAGAATTTTCTTTCCGTCCCGATCTTCGCGATAGTGCATGCACATCAGCCGGTTCGAGTGCACCGACATATCGTCCGGAGCGAGCTTGATCAATCGATCGTATGTTTCGGTTGCTTCATCAATCTGACCCTGGTCCTTCAATGCGATTGCCAAATTATTTAACGCTCCGAGGGACTCGGGGCTTTCGTCTAACGCGCGGCGGTGCCAACAAACCGCTTCTGTAATCGCGCCAACCGCAGCCAACGCGCAGCCGAGACCGGTCAGCACCGTCGGGTCATGGGGGCGCAGTCCCACCGCAATTTCGAGCGCCTTGCGCGCCTCCTCCAAATCGCCAAGGCCGAGCAATAACACACCCAAATTGCCGTGAGCCTCGCCGTAATCGGGTTTCAACTCGATAGCTCGCCTGTAGCTCTCATGCGCTGCGTCAAATGCAGCCATTTCACGATGAAGGTTACCAAGATTGTTATGTACCTCGGCCTGATCGGGCAACAATTCAACCGCGCGTGTAAGCGCCGAAACCGCTGCCTCCAGCTCACCGGCGTGAAACCTCGCCAAACCAAGCCCGTTCCAGAAAACGCCTTGATCGGGCCGGAGCGCGACCGCCGCTTCATAAGCCTCGGCTGCCGGTTTGGCCGCCCCTTGAGCGGTATAGATTTCCGCGCGATAGGCGTGCACCAACGGATTTTCACCATTCTGCTCAAGAGCAGATTGAATGAACTTTTCGGCCTCCTCGAGATGGCCTTTGCCGAGCGCATTTCGAGCTAATTCCAAATCGCTTATCTGGTTCGATTTTTTTTGAGCCACGGCAAACTCGAATCCGGATTTTAATTTATTTACATAGGCTTAAAAAGTTCCGAATTTTATACATTTTTTAAAATCCTGTGACCCCGGTCACTGAAAATCTCTGATCTCGACGCTAAACTCTACTTCAATGAACGACACCTTTAGCCGGACGAACACGATGATTCAGATGGACTATAGCACCTATCTCGACGAACAGAATCGCTGGGCCACCAGCCTAATCGATCAAGCAAGAGCCACCAAAGGATCGAAGGCCCGTGAGTTGGCCGAGCTTGCCGGCGCAGTATTCCGCCGCACATTGGCAATTTCCGAACTGCAGCGAGAGATTAATCGACAATTGGCGGGATTGGACCCGGTGACTCCGAAACCGTAATTATCCAGTTTCCTTCTCCCCAAACTTCCGCCCGGCTAGACCGGGCAATTTTTTTGCCTGCCATTCCAATTCTCTCAATCTGTGCTAGACCGAGCCTATGAGCGAAGCGAAAAAAATACGATTAGGAGTGCTTGACCAATCGCCGATCCGAACAGGCGCCACAGGCGCCGATGCATTGCAGGAATCGGTCAAACTTGCGCAAGCGACGGAAAAACTTGGCTATCAGCGTTATTGGATTGCCGAACATCATGGCAGCGACGGATTGGCGTCTGCCTCACCGGAAATACTGGTCACGCGAATTGCCGCCGAAACAAAATCGATCCGTGTGGGATCCGGTGGCGTGATGCTCAGTCACTACAGCCCCTACAAGGTCGCGGAAAATTTCCGCATGCTCGAAGCCATGTTTCCGGGCCGCATCGATCTCGGCATCGGTCGTGCGCCCGGCAGCGATCATCCAACCGCCCAAGCACTTGCTTACGGTGGAGGCATCGGGGTCGAACATTTTCCAACGATGATTTCCGATCTTTCGGGGTTCCTGACCGACAGTTTGCCGGACGAGCATCCCTTCCAACGGGTCAAGGCGCGGCCCTTCACCGAATCCACGCCACCGATCTGGCTGTTGGGATCGAGCAACTACAGCGCCGCATACGCCGCTCATTTTGGCCTCGCTTTTTCGTTCGCCCACTTCATCACAGCCTTTGGAGGAGATGCGGTGGTGCGGGCCTATCAGGATCAGTTCCAACCCGCCGGCACATTGGAAGCGCCGAAAACCAATGTGGGAATTTTCGTGATTTGCGCCGATACCGAAGAGGAAGCAAACGACTTGATGACGACACGTGATCTGTTCCGACTGCGTGCTGACAAGGGCGAGTTGGCCCCGGTCCCAAGCGTGGAAGAGGCCAAGGCGTACCCGTACACAGATGCGGAACGCGAGCATGTGGCTCAAAGCCGTGCGCGAACGATCTATGGCACGCCGGAAACGGTCAAAGCGAAAATACTCGAATTGAGCGATATGTATCAGTGCAACGAATTTGTCGTCTTGACCGCATGTCACGAATTCGAGGCCCGGCTGCATTCCTACGAATTGCTCGCCGAAGCCTTCGCTTGAGGCCGGATACCTAGACACCGTATGGTCAATCCATGAAACCGCACGCTATTTCGATTTGTTTCGCAACCACATTGTCCCTCGTAGGCTGTCAATCGGCCACGGATTATGTGCAAAAGAACCCCGACCGAGTGGGGGCGCCCGCCGTACTTGGCGTCGTCGGTGCTGCCAGTGGGTATACGCTGGGCGGAGCCGCCGGTGCCGCAGGGCTCGGTGTTGCGGGGTTGGGAGTCGGATTACTGACGTCGGGCTACCTAGCCAAACGCGACAGCCGCATCATGGACCCTGTTTTCGAACGAGTACTGGCGGGGCCGACGGGCAAACCAATGAATTGGAAAAATCCGCACACGGGAAATGCGGGCACTCTTACCGCCATGAGCCCCGTCGTGGACTTTTTCGACGGGAAATGCCGCTGGATCCGTAGTGACCAACGCCCAGCCAAATCCCCCAATCCGGTAATCAATATTCAAATCGACTATAGCGCCATGTTCGCACGCGAGGATTTGATGCTGTGCGACCGGGGCGAAGGCTGGTACATCACCTGGGACGATCACGTCTCCAGACGACTGCAGCAAGCCGCTGCTCAAACCGCAACCCGAAACACAGCGAAGAAAAACAATCCATGAAAATTGTCATTCTCGAAGGCGATGGAATAGGACCCGAAATCGTCGACGCAGCGGTCGAGGTGGTGAAAGCCGCCGACCATCGTTTCAATCTAGGTCTTGAACTCGAAACCGCCGAAAGCTGCCTCACGAGCTTGGAAAAGAACGGCACGACCATACCCGACGATACGTGGGAGAAAGTGGTCGCCGCTGATGGAGTCATTCTCGGCCCTGCCGACACCGCGATCTATCCGGCACCCGAGACTGGCGGCATCAATCCGTCTGGAAAACTCCGCGGTGACCTCGATCTTTACGCCAATATACGGCCATCCAAAATTCGTCCCGGTGTACCGGCCCACGTGAAGGCGATGGATCTGGTGATCTTTCGGGAAAATACCGAAGGCTTTTATGCGGTTCGCAACATGCATGATGGCGGCGGCGAGTTCATGCCGACCGAAGACATGGCAATATCGGTACGGCGCATTACGCGCAAATGCAGCGAACGCATCGCCCGACAAGCCTGCGAACTAGCAGTTCAACGGCGAGGCCTCCTGTCCATCGTCCACAAATCGAATGTGCTCACCATGTCAGATGGCTTCTTCGTGGACATCTGCAAGGAAGTCGCGTCCGACTACAAAGTCGAGGTGGACGAGTATTTCGTAGATGCGATGACCGCGCTGTTGGTGCGCAAACCGGATTACTTCGACGTTATCGTCACCACCAATCTGTTTGGCGACATCATTTCCGATCTGGCGGCGGAACTATCAGGTGGGCTGGGTCTCGGTCCCTCGGTTAATGCGGGCGATGAAAATGCCATGGCCCAGGCAGCTCATGGGGCCGCCCCCGACATAGCCGGTCAGAACATCGCCAATCCGACCGCGATGATACTGTCCGTTGCCATGTTGTTGGATACGCTCGGCATCCGTCATGACCGGCCGGAACTGCTCGAGGCATCGAAACGCATCGACGAGGCGATAGACGACCAGTTGAGTGACAAAGATGGCCGCACACCTGATCTCGGCGGATCGCTCGGCACCGATGCCTTTGGTGCCGGTGTCGCAGAAAAAGTCAAAGGCGGAGCTTAAAACTATTCCGCCGCTTGATAGCGACTTTCTTTCGGGACGTAGAGATCGAGCAGGCTATAGCCGTTACGGCGCCCCTTGGCATTATCTAGCCAGACCCGCACCATGTGGCGTTTTTCATCAGGCCCGTCCCGATACCCGGTCCGCGAATGCAGGATCAAATAATTATTGATCAGCTGGATATCGCCCTTCTCCGGCTGCAACGATAGCTGGATATCCTCTCGCGCGGTGATCGCATCGAGTAGGTTCAATGCCTCCACCTCCGCGTCCGACAGCGTCATGCCCTCTTTCTCGACCCATTCCATCGGATTGCGGTTGTAACAGCAATGCAGCAGCTCGTTATGAAAGGCAAAGACCGGAACCCGCTCCGGAGAGAGCGGATCTTCATCAGGTTCATGTTGGCCGCGCCGGTGATGGTAATAACCCCGCATTAAGGTCTCGAGAACATCAGGCCTTTCTGCGGCAATCTCGTTAAAAATTTGTGGCGCACTGGCAATGAGACTCGCACCGCCATCGGCCGCTTTGCCGAGACAGAGAAGTCCGGCGAAGTCCGCGCCGTCCGTATGAAAGGGCAACAATTTGTTAGAGGAATAACCGCGCGCCCGATGGCTGTATTCAACTCCCTTATCGACCACATCAACAATGCTCTGACCTTCATAGTTCTGAACCACGATGCGACCGAGGTGACTAAGTAAGCCGCAATAAAGGATAAGATTTTCATCATAGGAGTAATCATCGACCGGCAGGCCCGATAACACCGCGAATCCTGTCCCGCTATCCAATGCTTCGAAAGCGCGATTCAGCAGCGGACCGCAAGACGGTATTGGGAATGCTTCCGGCGTCGCCTGCCAGGCTGCCTTGCCGGTCGCCTGATAGGTACAAAGGGCCGCATCCATTTCGGATAACATTTGATCAGAAAACCGTTCGACCCAGCTTCGGGCTTCGGGAAAATCGACACCGCGCCAGACGCTGGCGTCATCGATTTGATATGTCGACGGCATGTCTAGTGAAGCTGCGGCGATTTCAGTACCGAGCGGCGATCGACCGAAGGGATACCGATCTCCATCACTTCGCCATCGCGAACAATCACCAGTGGCACTTCGACGCCGGCCTCGCCGACGCGCCAAATGCTACGGAAAAGGGACGGCAAATCATCGACTTGATCGCCATTGACGCCCAGTATGATATCGCCGATTTGCAAACCGGCGGTCTTTGCCGGGCCACGGTCGTTGATATTGGCGACCACGAGCGCATTCTGGATTTCACTCATAATGATTCCGAGCCACGGACGCGGCGGTTTTTGTACCCGACCAAATTGCAAGAGATCGTCCATAATCGGCTTAAAAAGATCGATTGGCACGATGAGGTTGCCATGGAAGGGTGTGTCTTCGGGCAATGCCTGCTGTACGAACAACGAGGTAATGCCAACGAGATTGCCATCCCGGTCAATGGCACCGGACCCGCCCCAGAACGGATGCGCGGGCGCGGTAAAAATTCCTTCGTCGAGCACATATTCCCAATAACCGGCGAATTCGCGTTTCGAAACAACACTGGCCGCAACCGATTTTTCAATCCCGCCGCTGGCGCCGATCACAATCGGATCGCCTACCATCAATGCATTTGAATCGCCGATCTCCAAATGTGGCACATTCAAACGACCAAGTGCCTGCACCAATCCGAAGCCGGTTTCTTGGTCATAACCGACCGTATGAGCCGGCGTCGCTCCGCCTGATGCATCGATCAGCCAGATCGTCTCCGCCTCGGTAATCAGATACCCGATAGTCAATACAAGGCCGGATTCACTAATCAGAACC
>DLVK01000051.1:0-2743 GCA_003444235.1 Rhodospirillaceae bacterium | reverse complement strand
CGCCGAGATTGAACTGTGCCGCCGGTTCCCCCTGGTCTGCCGCTTTTTGATACCAGGTCACCGCCTGCTTGTAGTTTTGTTCGACGCCTTTGCCGTGTTCGTAGAGATAGCCGATCCGGGTCTGGCTTTCCGCTTCGCCTGCGGTCGCCAGAGTTTGCCAGTGCCTATAGGCGGTGCCGAAATCACCATCATTATAGGCCGACAATCCTTCACTGAATGACGCGGCGGATTCGCGCTCGTTGCGACCGGATTCGGCATTCTTTTTCTTTTCGGCGGATGTCGATTCCGGTTTGATATCGGATTCAAGTACGGGCGTTCCTGCGGCTTGCCTCGGCTCAACCAATACGGAAGCGCCTAAAGCTTTCGATGGCGTCGGGGTCTCAGGTTTTTTCTCCGGTGCGACCGCCGGATCGAGTCTGGCCGTCTTAGGTTCCGCCTTTTCTTTTACGGTCGGTTCAGTCTTTTCTTTTACCTTTTCTTTTTCCGCTGGTTTGACGGAGATTATTTTAACCGATGTGGATGTGGTGTCCGTCGTGGCGGTAGCGTTGTTCTCGGGCGCGTCTTCAGGCGATTTTTCTACCGCCGCAACCGGTGCTGGTTTTGGCACGGTTTCGGTGCCCTTGTTCTCGTTCGGGTTTGTTGCATTTGGCGGGGGCGGTGCTTTTTCCCCGTCCCCGAAAATGCCTGAAAAGAAGTTACCGGTTTCCTTGGTCAAATCCGCCTGATCTTCACTCTTCTTGAAATCGGGCAGTTCGCGGCGCGGCAAAATACGGTCGATTATCGTCCCGGAGTCTGTGTCCCCCTTGGTCGTAGTCACGGAGTTGGCGGAGATGACCACGGTCGGTGGTTCCTCATCCTGTTGGACCTTGGTGGTCGCAGGTTCGACGAGTTTGGGTTTTTCGACTTTGGTGGTTTGTGTCTGCACTACCGGGTCCGGGGTTTTAGGTTCCGGCGCCTTGGGCTTGCCACTAGCGATCAATTTGCGGAGCTCCATCTTTGCATCCGTGTGGCCTTGTAGCGCCGCCTTTCGGAACCAGCGTTCGGCTTCCTTCAAGTCGGGTGCAATGCCATGGCCGTGAAGATGCATCAACGCCAATTCGTATTGCGCGAAAGCGTGCCCTTTTTTCGCAAGCGGTTGATAAACGCCGTAGGCAGCGGAATAACGCCGTTCGATTCGCTTGGGCGGCAATCCATCCGGGGTCGGGTTTGTGGGTTTCGTGTCCCCGAGCCCGGAGGAGTTCGTTAGGGCCGAAGGCGCTTTGTAGCCATCTGTGGGATTTTCGCCACTTGCGTTCGGTGGAGCTGAAGCGGTTTCCGGCGATTGTTTGCTGGAGCCCGTACTGAAAAGATTCTTGAAGAAGCCGCCAATTTGGTCGAGAGCGTCCGTTTCCGGTTTGGCCGCAGGCGGTGGTGAAGGTTTTGATTGGACGGGCTTATTCGGTTTCTGGATCGTTGTATCCCCGGCAAGCTGATTTTCGGCGCCGGAAATTTCCTTGATCGATTTATCGCGCCTTGAACGAATTACAACCGATTTTTGCGAGCTTTCGGGCGTTGCCGTCGATGCGGCGGGCGGGTCTGCCGGGTGTGGTTTTTCGGGAACATCATCCAGCAGTAAGCTCTGGCAGGCGCCGAGCAACAGGGAAGCGGTAAAAAATCCGATCGGGCGAGAAACGCGCATGGCGAAATTGTATCCTTCTCGGCGGTCGGCGCAAGCGCGCCGTCCGAATGAGTCACCGACCGATCACCATTCGGTCTTATAATTCGTAAAAACGGAATCGATTTTCTGAATATCTTTAATCAAGTCAGAGGGCATCCCGGGGTCGTCGGTCTCGCGGATACCGCTGGAAACGGAATCCGATGCGCCGCCGAAACGGGTTTCGATTTCATTTGCAATGTTGTCGAAAGTTCCAACCGCGGCGAAAAGGCGTACCACGTCGTCGTCGATTTCATTGGGCATTTCGTCCCACAATTTTTCACGCGACATCTGATGTAGCTTTTTGCCGAGATCCTCGAGCCCGTGCACTTCCCAAACCGGAAAATAGTTTGGTGTCGAGCCGTAGAACGCCACGCGGTAGCGCACCCATTCGAGGTTTTTGGCAACGGTTTCCTCATCGGGGCCCGTCACCACATAGCCGCCACCGACGATCTCGAAATTTTCCCGTTTGCGACCGGTGCGCTCCATCCCGGTGGCGAGTTCTTTCATTACCACTTCATCGAGATATTTGCGGGTACAGAATGGATGTAGCCGAACCCCATCACAGGCCTCTCCGGCAAGTCTCAGCATTGCCGGACCGACAGCTGCGATAGTCACCGGTACCATGGGCTGGCCGGACGCGGGCGGTTTGAAGTTAGGTGTCATCAGAGTGAACTGATAATGCTCGCCCTCGTAATTGAGGCGCTCGTCTTTCTCGAAACAGTTCCAGATCGCGCGCAGTGCCTGGATGTATTCCCGCATGCGCGGCACCGGTGCGCTCCAGGGGACACTGAAACGCCGAATGTTATGGGCGCGCACCTGACTGCCGAGGCCCAAAATAAAGCGTCCGCCGGAGCTATGCTGGAGATCGTAACATTCCTCGGCAACCACCATCGGGCTGCGAGCAAAAGCAATGGCGATGCCGGTCATCAGCTTTATGTTTTCAGTTGCTGGGATAGCGGCCGCATGGGGCAAAAACGGCGCGTGCTGGTTTTCCATACTGACGAGGCCGTCGAAACCGGCCGCTTCCGCTTCAGCGGCGGCGCTGGC
>DLVK01000468.1:0-2507 GCA_003444235.1 Rhodospirillaceae bacterium | reverse complement strand
CTTGACATTCGGAGGCGGGCAAATCATTCCTCATTTTCCTGAAATTCGTACGTCGGCAAAGAAACCTCCGCCATGTCCACCGCTATCGAAAAACTAATCCAGCCGCGCTCAATCGCGATAATCGGGGCGTCCGCCGATTTTCATAAGCTGAACGGCCGAGTGATGAAATTCCTGATCGATCACGGGTTTCGCGGCGACGTCTATCCGGTAAACCCGAAATACGACGCGATCGGTGATCTGAAATGCTATCCGAGCGTGGATGAGTTGCCCAAAGCCGCCGACCTTGCGGTAATCACCGTTCCGGCGGCGTTGGTCTCGGAAGCAGTTGCGGCTTGCGGCCGGAAAGGTATCGAAGCGGCGGTGCTGTTCAGTTCAGGCTTTAAGGAAGTTGGTGGCGATGGCGTTCGGCTTGAACAGGAGCTAATCGCGACTGCAGAGGAGGCCGGCGTTCGTATTTGCGGGCCTAACACAATCGGTCTCATCAATTGCTTCGACAACGCTTTTGCGAGCTTCACCCAATATGGCTATGGCGCGAATGTCACTGGCCCTGTCTCGTTCATCAGTCAATCAGGCGCGTTCGGCACTGCGATCGCTGCCTTGGCAAGGGATCGCGGTATCGGGCTTGGCTATTTTATCTCGACCGGTAATGAGTGCGATTTGTCGGTGCCGGAAATCACCCACGCGACATTAGAGGATGACCGCATCAATGTTGCGACTTGCTACGTGGAAGGCATCAAACACGGCGATAATTGGATTGCGCTCGCGGAACGGTCGCTCGAACTCTCCAAACCGGTAGTCATTACCAAGGTTGGACGTACCGATGCAGGCAAACGCGCCGCGGCATCGCATACGGGCTCGCTCGCGGGTGCCGAAGAAGTATTTGATGGTATCGCTCGACAATACGGCCTGATCCGTGCGCGCAACGAAGAGCATATGATGGACCTAGCGGATGCCTTCATGCTTTGCGACCTACCCGAAGGTCCCGGCGTTGCTGTGATTACCCAATCGGGTGGCGCGGGCGTGATGATGACCGATCGTGCGGTCGAACTTGGTCTGAACGTGCCACAACCGAGCGAAGACGTACGAGAAGCGGTGAAGGAGGTTATTCCGGCCTTTGGCAGTGCCAACAATCCGATTGATGTCACCGCGCAGTTCCTGATGAATCCCGCCGTTCTGCGCGACAGTGTGGTGCGTGTTTTCGACGATCCGGACATTCATATCGCCGTAATCTGGCTGCAATTGATGCATGACCATGTGGATCTGCTCGTAGATATTTTCAAACAGGCCAAGGCATTGGCGAAGAAGCCATTTATGGTTGCCTGGGTTGGCGCGTCGGAAGAGGCGCGTGAGAAAATGCGTGAGATCGGGATTTGCTGTTTGCGCGGCGGCGAACCGGCCATCGATGCGGTTGCCGGATTGGTACAGTTCGCGGAGACGAAGCGCCGCTACGGGACAGTGCTTACGGAGCGGGCGGAGTCCGAGGCGGCCGTATCCTTACTCGGTGATCATAGTGGGGTGGTGGGTAGTATTGCGGCCGGCGCTATGCTGGCCGAGGCCGGGGTGAACCTGCCTCAACATTCACTTTGTCAAAATGCCGCTGAAGCGGTCGCGGCGGCGAAGACTTTTGGTGGCAAGGTGGCACTCAAGGTCGAGTCACCGGATATTTTGCACAAAACCGATGCCGGTGGCGTTCGATTGGGACTTGAGGGCAAAACGGCGGTGGACGCGGCCTATGGGGCTATCGTGAGTGCAGCCAAAACGTACGACCCGAATGCCAAGATAGAAGGTGTGCTCGTCGAGGCCATGGCGGAGCCTGCAGTGGAGATGGTCATCGGCCTTAAGCGCGATCCTGCCTTCGGCAACGTAATCATGGTGGGTCTCGGCGGCGTATTCGTCGAGGTGATGAAGGATGTCGCCATTCGGTTATGCCCGGTAACGCTTGCGGAAGCGCTCCATATGCTGGAGACTTTACGAAGTTCGAGCATTCTTGATGGCGTTCGCGGAGGTCCGGTGGCGGATCGTACGAAATTAGCTCAAATGATCGTCGATGTGTCCCGCTTCGGAGCGGCAGCGGGTGATAATCTCGTCGAACTCGACCTCAATCCCGTGTTTGCGGGGCCTGATGGCGCGGTGGCGGTAGATTGGCTCATGGTGACCAAAGAGTGAGTTGGCGGCGACGCGATGTGGTCGTCGGCGGGGCCGCGATGCTGGCCTATCTCGGCGGTGCGCGCATCGAAGCGGCACCGAAATTCTCGGACAATCCTTTCAAGCTTGGCGTTGCCTCCGGTGAGCCAACACCGGATGGTGCCGTACTTTGGACCAGGCTTGCGCCCGAGCCGTTCGATGAAATGAGCGGCATGACGCCGGCGCCGGTTGAGGTCGAATGGCAAGTCGCCTCGGACGAAGCCATGAGCAAGGTTGTCGCCAAAGGCAAGTCGATTGCCGATCCGGCGATGGGACATTCGGTCCATGTTGAAGTGGCGGGGCTGAAACCGCACCGGCACTAT
>DLVK01000311.1:11032-11395 GCA_003444235.1 Rhodospirillaceae bacterium | reverse complement strand
CCATCCGTGGGGCCAAATCGCTCCGGGGCGGGCAGCACCGGGTTATTCCGGATCGCATCGAAGCCGGGACTTATGCCATGGCGGCGGCGGCCACCGGTGGCGATGTATTGCTGGCGGGCGCCAGGCTCGATCATCTGGGCGCTCTGACCGACAAGCTCGTCGAGGCCGGCGCGGAAATCCGTGAGGCCGATGGCGGGTTGCGGGTTGTATGTTCGAACGGTCGGCTTACGGGCGTCGATGTGATGACCGAGCCATTTCCCGGTTTTCCGACCGACCTCCAGGCGCAGTTTATGGCTTTGATGAGTATCGCCGACGGTGCGTCGATGATCACAGAATCGATTTTCGAAAATCGCTTCATGCATG
>DLVK01000311.1:0-10730 GCA_003444235.1 Rhodospirillaceae bacterium | reverse complement strand
TTTTCGAAAATCGCTTCATGCATGTGCCCGAATTGATGCGCATGGGAGCCAATGTGAATCTTCATGGCGGTTCGGCGATGGTGCGGGGCGTAGGCGCCTTGACCGGCGCGCCGGTGATGGCAACCGATTTGCGCGCTTCGGTGAGCCTGGTAATTGCGGGTCTTGCCGCGGAGGGCGAGACAGTCGTTAGCCGTGTCTATCATCTCGATCGTGGCTACGAGCGGGTCGAAGAAAAACTAGCGGCGTGTGGCGCGGAGATCGAACGCATCGGAGATTGAACCATGAGCGAAGGAGAGGAAACGGCACCGGTGCGTTTACGGGCGCAGTCGCTCGAAGATCTCTCCGTGATTTCAGCGCTTCTACAGGACGCTGTGGTGCCGATCGGCGATATCGCCTACTTGCGTGAAGAGAACTCCTTCGTATTGGTGGCAAGCCGCTATTGCTGGGAATGCGATGGCGAACGCACAGGCATGCGGGTCTTGGCCGGCCTGCGCTTCGATCAGGTGCGGAAAGCCGCTTTCCGGGATATCGACCGCAAAAACAGGAATCAGTTTCTCGAACTGCTCTCGGTCAATTTCGCCGACGGGGCTGTCGCGATGCATTTTGCCGGTGGTGGCGCAATCAGGCTTGATGTGGACGATTTGACGGTCGCGCTCGAAGACTTGGACGAGCCGCGGCCGACCACTTTCCAGCCGAGCCACGAGGAAAGCTGAAAGCTACTCTATAATTTCAATATTCGACGGAATTCGGCCGACGGCGGAGCCCCGGTTATAGGTGAGCGCGTTTTAGACAATTTGTTTCGAGTAGCTGTCTTTGAGGGAAATTTTTCCATCGCGGAATTCATAGATGTCGACGCCACGCTGGTCGATTTGGCTTCCGTCGGTCATTTCTCCGGTTGCGCGAAAGCAGCCGATCACCGTTTCGCCGGCGAAGTGGACCGAGGTTTCTGAAAAGCGCATGGATTTTGTGGTCCGATCGCGCTCTTCCAGCGCAGCGCGTACGGCGTCTTTACCTTTGACGATTTGAGCGTCCGGTGCGTCGGGGCCTTCGGCGAGGCGCCATTCGAAATCCTCGGTAACGCAGTCCAGAATTGCATCCACATCGCCCTTGTTGAATGCTTTCCCGAAGGCGCGTAGCACATCCATCGCCTGATCTTGATCCATGATTCAATCCTCTTTCTTTTGGTATTTTCCCATAAAGCCGGTGGCCGACAGAAGCGGGACCACATGATCCGGCGAAAGGCGTTCGCGGCTGATTTCCTCAAGATTTTCGGCCAATAGCGACTTCACGTCGAACCCGGTATCAACCCAACCGACATCGGTCGGCACCGCTGCCTGGAGGCTGTTACAGACAAACAATCTTCCGCCCGGCTTGAGCAGCGATTTAAGCATGGCAATTTCATCTTCCACGTTGGGGCAATGCTGCAGAATCCAGATCGCTATGGCGCAGTCTACTTGCAGCCCGTTATCGATCAACGCTCTGACCACCTCCGGCGAGCAGATCGAGAAGTGAGGACTATTTACGTATCCAGGCGCGAACTGCCGCATCGGTTGGCTGATATCGACGCCGATTACCCTGCAGCCGGAAATTTCGATTAGTGCCTTCGCCATGCGCCCGACCCCGCATCCGAAATCGAGCAGCAGGGTATCCTTGGCGGGTTCGAGGAATTTTAGAATTTCATCGCGAAGATAAGGCGTTTCCTTTTCCCAGCGCTCCTCGGTGGAAGACTCGCCTTCGGGAGTCAGGATAATCGATTTCGCCTCTTCCAGATTCTCGACCTGAAAGATTTCGGGAGCGTAGGTGAGGTTTTGAAGTTCGTCGGACATGCCCGAGTGTAGGCTTATCCTAGTAACGCCGCCATATCCGGCTGATTTTCGAGATCCTTGATGCGCGACAAAAGGCCTTCCCGCGCCGCTTCGTCCTCTTGCGCGGTGGCAAGGCGGAACTTGCGGTCGTGCTCCTCCGTACTCATCGGTGCCTGCGGGCTACCCTTAAACCAAGGAATAATCTTCTGATGTTCCTTGCCGTCTTTCAGGGTCACGTCGAGCCGGCACCACCAGGCAGCACCCGGCTTTTTGGTTTCTTCGTCGATTTCCATCGTCGTGCGAAGGGCGAGATCGCGAATTTTGCCGTCGAACGGATCGGTCTCGTAAACCTGGTATGGGTCGGTCACGTCGCGATAGGCGGACATGGCGATGGCGAAAGGCACACCGAACTGCACGCCGACCAGATCGACCGGCTCCTGGATATTGTGATTGGTGCAAATCTTGACGCTGGTGCCGTAGGTCATCGCTTCGATGTCCTCGGGCTTGAAACCGCACTCGTCGCGCAATTCCTCGAGCGCCTGCACCGGTGCCTGGGCGCCGCCATGAATAGCACAGCGTTTGTAGCCGACTGTATCCGAATGCCAGACAGTACCAAGGTCCTTGGAAATTTCGTCCAGGTCCGCGTCGATTGCATAAGCGTTCATATAGCCGAAATCGCCTTCGAGCACGGTGTCGGGCCCTTCGAAACCGTCAGCCGCCAGATTGGCCGCAACCACGCCGTTTTCGGCAGCTCGTCCAATATGGAGCCGTTTGACCATCGCTCCGTTCCCGGCCTTGGTGAATTCCATCAGGCCCGAACAAAGCGACCCGGCAATGCCAAGCGCGTTAGCCATTTGGTTCTCGTCCAATCCCAATAGGTTGCCGGCGACCGCTGTAGAACCGATGGTGCCGGTCAGCCCCGGTGCATGGAAGCCTTTGGTCTCGGACGTGTGGTGCGTGGCTAGCCCGACGCGGGTCATCACCTCCATACCCGCGACAAAGGCCGTAATTATGTCCTTGCCCGAAGACCCGATTTCTTCGGCGACCGCCATTGCCGGCGGTACCGCAGAGGCGCCGGGGTGGATACCCGTCGAAGGTACCCGAACCGAATCCATTTCGAAGGCATGGCTCGAAGCACCGTTGGCGAGTGCCGCGAAGGAGGCATGCACTTTCGGGCCCTTGCTTCCGAGGATCGTCGAATTCCCGCCCTGACCTATCTTCTGCGCGTAGTCGATGACGATCTTTGTCCACGGTGTGGTCGCGCCGAAGATGCAGACCCCCACATTGTCCTGCACGCATTGCTTGGCAACTTGAATGCAGGAGTCCGGAATGTCCTCATAGCGAAGATTTGCGGCAAACTTGGCCAATTCCTTGGTATGGGCAGTCATAGGTCAGTCTCCTCGGGTGGGCCTGTCGGGCCTTCGGTACGGGTGGACGCTACACGTTCCGTTGCGCGAACTTCGCAGCGTTGCGCCCGGCGACGCGGCCGAATACGGAGCCACGAGTAAGGCCGGAGCCTGCCGGGTAGTTGTTGTAGAAGAAACCGCCCTGACATTCGCCGGCGCCCCACAAGCCTTCGATGGGCTTGCCGTTGATGTCGATGATTTCGGCTTCCAGGTTGGTTTTCACGCCACCGAAGGTAAAGGTCAGCCCGCAGGCCGCTGCGAAACAAAGATAGGGCGGCTCGTCGAGCTTGAGCGCCCAGTTTGTCTTTTCGAGCGCGAGCCCTTGGGTCGCGTTGCCGTCCTTGACGTCCGGGATGAACTCTTTGTCAGCAACAACTGCCTTGTTGTAGTCCTCGAGCGTTTTCAAGCATGCCTCGACATTGAACTCGAGCGGCTTGAAGCGCTCGGCAATGCCGTTCGCCAGTTCTTCGAGCGTGTCGGCTTCGACCGGTACGCCAGTGGAATAGCGCGGTTCGAAATAGGGCACGTTTTTCTGGTCGAAAATCTGGAATGCCACGCCGAACGGCTGGTTGAGAATGGCGCGGCCGGTCTTGGCGTAGGTGTTGAATTTGATGTCCTCGCCCTCATCGACAAACCGTTCGCCGTTCAGGTTGACCATGACCGAGAACGGATAGGAGAGCCGGTTGGTCTTATCGGTCAGTTTCAAGTCGCCATATAGCGGCGCATCCAGATCGATCGGCGTCGCGTGGCAACCGGCCCAGTCGCCGAAGGCTTCCGCGCCGCGCGCTATGGCAGCGTTCAGAATTTCACCGGTGTTGTAGCGGGTGCCGCGCACTTTCACCGTGCACCAGTCCTGGCCGAGATAGGCCGTCCGCATGGCCGGGCTCGAACTAAATCCGCCATTGGCGACCACGGTTGCTTTCGCATCGATCACCCGCTCGCCTTCCGGACCGCGCACCAAAACGCCGGTGATCTTGCCGTCCTCCGCACGAACGAAGTCGAGCGCCATGGTGTCGTACAGGACCGGAATGCCCGCCTTGTCGACCACGTCGAACCAGTCGTCGGAAAGGCCGATGCCGTCATGGATAGAACGGACCGGGCCACCTTTAGGCACGTCGGTCCGGCCTTCGGCGTCCTTTTTCAAGGCCGAAAGTTTGTTGTAGCCGAGGTTGATGCCGATATCGCTCATCCATTGCACCGCATCGAGCGAATTTTCGACCATAAACCGGAGAAGTTCTTCGTCCGATTGACCGCCGGCAACGCGTTGAACGTCGTTATAGAAATCGTCATGGGTATAGACCGGCATGTTGACTTCGTCCGCATTGCCATTGTGGGCGACGACACTGTCAATTTGCTCACGGTTCTGAAAGGACACACGGAATAAACCACCGGCAAACCGGGTGTTGCCGCCACGGAACTCCTTCGGCGCCTTTTCGAGTACGACGACGCTTGCGCCCTCTTGATGGGCGGACATGGCGGCGGACATGGCCGCATTGCCGGCTCCGATTACGACGACATCATATGCTTCGGACATTGTTTTCTCCTTTTGGTAATCCGGTCAGCCGTTCCATTCCGGCGTAACCGCTTTTCCTTCACGGATGATATCCATGAGTTCGCTAATGTTATCGAGGCTATCCAGACCCTCGACGATTTCGATGATCTTTTCCGTATGCTCGTCCGGGAGTGCGAGTTCGCAGCAATCGCGGAACTTCGCCAACCGTTCGTCGCGGGAGAGCGGAATACCCCAGATCCCTCGTGGCTTATCGCAACGTTCGACCAGCTCCTGGCCGTCCTTGGTTTTGACCGTCACGATGGCGTAGCAGTCCTGGAAACTTCTCGGAATGTCGTCGCGCATGTTCAGATGAACCCGCGGCAGCAAATCGACCACGTCTGGCGCGAAGCGGCGGGCATCCGAGAACGTGGCGACCTTCACCTTGCGATCCAACAGCGCGACGGTGGTCGCATATTGGACGCTGAATTTGCCGTCGAGCCCGGTTTCCGGTTGCGGCCGGTTGACGTAATGGAAGGTGGGAAAATCGACAGTGACGCTATCGATATTGTCCGCCTGCAAGTCGCGCTTGTTGGCGAGTTCTATCGAGGCGTCGATGGGCCTATGGGTAAAGTAATTCGCCGGATGCTTCTTGAAACCGACGCCGGGCTCGATCATTCGGAACGGATCGGCAAATCCCTTCAGGAAGAGATCGATTTCCACATGATCCTTGCCGTAGAAAAGCTCGAAAAATCCACCGGCGCCGAACATATCCCGGTTCGCGGTCCAACCCAGTTTGGCGAGCGTTGCGCATTCGACGCCCATGCGCGCCGCATGGCCCGAATGGCTGGATTTGGTCATGGTGCCGGTATTGGTCGATATGGAACCGGCCCGCGAGCCGCCGATGCCGAAGGCGCGCAGGAATTGGTCCGTATCGAGCCCGAGCAGAACTCCGGACGCTGTCACCGCGCCCATCAGCCCGGAAACGCCCGGCTTATGGAAGCCCGTGCCCGCATCGATCGAGGCGGAGGCGACCCGCATCCGGCCCTGCACCTCGAACCCAAGCACGATCGAGCGAATGATCTCACTGCCGGGAATGCCGTCGCGTTCGGCAATCGCAAGGATCGCCGGCAGGGTCGGTGAGGTGGGATGGTTCAATGGCCACCATGTGTTGTCGAAATCGAGCGCGTGCGCGAGGCAGCCATTGGCGTAGGCGGTGTTGAGCGCATTCGACTTGAAACCGCCGCAGATGACGCTGGAGGTGGGCTCGCCGCCGAGTTCTTTGGTGTATTCGAAAGCGATCCGACCCAGACCGAGAGGCTCGCCGGCGCCTGCAATCATTACGCCGATACCGTCCAGGCAAACCTGACGGGCGATTTCTTGGGCTTCGTCGGGGATATCCTTGGTCTCGGTGGACACGAGGATGTCCACGAGATCGCCAGTGATGGTCACGGGCTGTCCCTCCCTTGGGCTGGAAATTAAGCTCGAATAAAGCTCGATTGTTGTAAAGTTTTGCGGCATTAAAGCCCGAACATTGCGAAGCGGCAAGAGTGCTGCCGAAAGCCGGCGAAAACGAGATGACCTATAGCGTCAAAGAGCTCTATTTCACGCTGCAAGGCGAAGGCGTCCAAGTAGGACGTCCGGCCGTATTCTGCCGTTTTGCCGGCTGCAATCTGTGGACCGGGCGCGAACAGAATCGAGCCGACGCGGTCTGCCAGTTTTGCGATACCGAATTCGTCGGCACCGATGGTCCCGACGGCGGGCGCTTCAAGCGGGCCGAAGATTTGGCCCGCACGGTGGCCGAGACATGGGCTGCGGAGGCGGAAGAGGGCGTACCTTACGTGGTGTGCACTGGCGGCGAACCGTTACTTCAGTTGGACGCACCGTTGATAGCAGCCTTCAAAGCGGAAGGCTTTCAAGTGGGGATTGAGACCAACGGTACGCTCCAGGCGCCCGAAGGCCTCGATTGGATTTGCGTCAGTCCCAAGGCGGCAGCGGACCTGGTACAGAAATCCGGGAACGAGCTAAAGCTGGTCTATCCGCAGGATGGGGCTCAGCCGGAACGGTATGCGGGGCTCGCTTTTGAGCATTTTCTTTTGCAGCCCATGGACGGGCCCGACCAGGAAACGAATACCGCACTGGCGTCTGACTATTGCGCGGCACACCCAGAATGGCGGGTCAGTTTGCAGACCCACAAGCTGGTTGGCTTAGTTTAGCAGACCTGGAAGTCCTGCCCTAATGAGTCGGCAACCCCCGCACCGTCGTCCTTAGGAAAATTCGCGGCTGTTGCAGCGGGTTGTCGCCGGTGGCCCGGTGCCAGCAGCAGCGGTTGTCCCAAACCACCGTATCGTTCATGCGCCAATGGTGGCGGTCCTGGAAGCGTTCCTGGATGCACCAGGCGAATACCTCGTCGAGCAATTCCCACGCCTCGTCTTCTTCCATGCCATCGATCGAGACCGCATGCGCGGGATTGACGAATACCGACCGTCCGCCGGTTTCCGGATGAGTACGGATGGCGGGGTGGGGGATGGGTTTTCGCTCGCGGTCTTCGGCGGAGAGCCGTTCATGACCACGCGCCGCGATACCGCCATAGCGGAAGGTCGCCATCCTGTTTTGTATGCGGCTTTTCAGTTTCTCGGGCATTTCCGAGAAGGCCAATGTCATATTGGCGAATTCCGTATCTCCCCCCGCGTCGGGGATTTGCTGGGTATGGAGCATCGTCGCCTTGGCGGGCGCTTCGAGATAGCACATGTCCGTATGCCAGGCATCGCCACGGGTATCGTCGGACGGATTGATTTCGCCATGTTCGTTGAGGTTGGTCATGATAATGAGTTCGTTGAACTCCGGGTGCCAATATTTTTTGGTGATGTGCGGCTGGAGTTCGCCGAAATGATTGCCGAACTGGACGAAGAGCGCCGGCGTCAGCGGTTGATCTCGAAATACCAGTACGCCGTGATCGAGGAATGCCTGGTTCACGACGCTCCAGGTATCCGGATCGATGGGTTTGGTGATGTCGAGGCCTTTGACCTCGGCCAACATGACCTCTCCCAGACGGTTCACTTCTACGGCCATGGCTCGATGTTCTCCCTCAAGGCCTCATGGTTTTGGCGACGGCGCCGAGTTGGGATTTGGTGACTTCGTAGGCTTCGTCAATCCAATCACACAAGATCGCGCGCGTGTCGCGGGGGTCGATGATATCGGGAACGGCAAACCTCTCGGCAGTGCGGAAGGGCGAGGTGAATTTCGCATAGTGCTGTTCCAGTTCCGCGAGCCGAGCATCCGGGTCTTCCGACCCTTCGATGTCCTTTCGATAGGCGGCCCAAATACCGCCCTCGAGAGGGATGGAGCCCCAATAGGCGGACGGCCAGGCAAAGCGCAGATTGATGCCGCGTTTTCGCCCATGCATGCCGCCTGCAAGCCCGAAAGCGCGCTTCATGATGATCGAACACCAAGGAGTTTGGCTCTGCTCGATCGACGCCAGGCATTTGAGGACCGCGCGGATAGTGCCCGACTTCTCCGCCGATAAACCCGGCATAACGCCCGGCACGTCGACGAAATTGACGATCGGAATATGGAAGGTGTCGCAAAGATCGATGAACTTCTCGGTCTTCATGGCCGAGGAGCGGGTCATCGCGCCGCCTGCATAGTTGGGGTCGTTCGCCATCACGCCGACAACCTTGCCGTTGAGGCGGGCCAACAGGGTGACAATCGAAGGTCCGATCTTGGGTGCAATCTCGAACATCGAGTCCTTATCGAGCACGGCAGCGAGAATGTCGCGCACCTTGTAGCTCTGCCGTCGGTTCCTGGGGATTGCCTCCAGCAGAGATTCCTCGCGCCGGTTCGGATCGTCGGTGGGATCGATTTTCGGGGGCAGATAATCGACGTTCTGAGGCATGTAGGACAGGAATTTCCGCGCCTGATCGAAGGCGTCCTGTTCATCCTTTGCCGCGTTGTCCACCGCCCCATTGTCGCGAGTTTGGACCCGCCAGCCGCCAAGCTCTTCCTTGTCCAGATCTTCCGCCATCGCCGCTTTGACCACCGGTGGGCCCGCGGCAAAGACTTGGCTGGTGCCTTTGACCATGATCGAGAAGTGGGCATAACCCACCTTGATCGCGCCGAGACCAGCGCACGCACCGAGCGCGATGCCGACCACCGGCACTTCGCCCATGAGTTGGAATTGCGGCCAGCTCGGATAGCCGGGGATTTTCGTGTGCCCCATTTGTTCGAGGAGTTTCACGCTACCGCCGGCACTATCCACCAGGCGCAGCAGTGGCATTTTCATTTCCAAGGCATAGCGCTCGATATAAAGCCATTTGTCGGAGATCGTCGCTTCCGACGAACCGCCGCGAATGGTGAAATCGTCGATCGAAAGCGCCGCCTTGCGGCCCTCGATCAGTCCTTTGCCGATGATGGCGTTGGAGGGTGTGGCGTTGACCAGATTACCGTCTTCGTCGTACTCCGCCTTCCCGGCGATTTTGCCGAGTTCCCGGAAGGTCACGGAATCGAGCAGCATATCTATGCGCTCGCGGGCGGTATTCTTGCCGATGGAGTGTTGATAATCGCGGCCTTTTTTACCGCCAAGTTCTTCAGCAAACTCGCCGCGTTTTTCTAATTCTTCTATTTCCGGCTTCCAGTTCATGTGCGTTCCGTCGTCACGTTGTTTTTATGTCAAATATCGATTAGGAGTCGTTTCTCCATTCGGGGGTTGGTTATACCAGACAGTTTCAATTTGGGGAGAGGTGACGCGTGTTCACGCTGACCGAAGATCTGGCCAAGGAGTTTTTGAGCGAGTCGGGACTGCCGGTGCCGAAAGGCGCGGCATTTGCGGAGTCTGGAGATGCGGGTGCGTTCTCTGACGGTTTGACGGGTGGCGCGGTGGTGAAAGCCTTGATCCCGACCGGCCGACGTGGAAAAGCAGGTGCTGTGCAGCTGGTGGGCGACAGCGCCGCCGTGACCAAAGCGGCAGATGCGATGCTCGGCACCGAGGTCCATGGTTTCGACGTCGAGAAAGTCTATGTGGAAGCCAAAATCGACATCGCCAAGGAATTTTATCTCAGTTTCAGCCTGGAGGGCTTTCCCGGCCAAATTTTGCTGTCTTCGAAAGGCGGCGTCGATATCGAAGAGACGCACAAAAACGATCCTGAGGCGGTTATCCGCGCGGATATTTGCCCAATCGACGGGGTTACTGAGAGTCTGGCGCAAGATCTGTGGCGACAAGCAGGCCTCGAAGGCGACGAATTGGCGACTACGGTCGTGACGACGGTCGCGCTTTATCAGGCTTTCGTTGCGGCGGATGCTGTTATGATGGAAATCAACCCGCTGGTTTTAGACGCGGACGGAAACGCCTCGATCGTCGGTGCGATGATGGGTGTCGACGAGAATGGTCTGCCCCGTCACCCGCACTGGGCCGAGATTGCCGACGGCAGCTTGATCGCCGCCTGGCGGCAATTCAATGAACGGGAGCTCAGCGTTTCCGAGGCCAACCGCAAGATCAAGGGCGGCGCTGTGCGCTATACGGAGCTCGACGGCGATATCGCGCTCTTGGTCGGCGGTGGCGGTGCCGGGTTGCTGCAGCATGACATGATGTTGGCCATGGGCGGGCGACCGGCAAACCACACGGATACCAACCCGGGCGCCGGGATCGAAGAAAAGTTCAAGGTCACCATCCGGGCCATACTCGATAATCCGGCGGTGAAGTGCCTGTTGGTGAGTTTCAATCACCAGCAGCTGACCCATTGCGCGCGCAAAGCCCAGCCCTTGGCGGAAGTGCTTCGTGAGCGCAACGTAGATACGGAGAAGTTTCCCATTATCGTGCGATTGGTCGGGCCCGGCGAAGAGGAGGCGAAGGAAATTCTCGATGACTTTCCGGGTCTCACTTATTTGCCGTTCGATGCATCCCTCGACGATGCGGTTCGGGCCGCGGTCGAAATTCGGAATGCGATGGGAGACACGCCGTGAGTATCCTGATTGACGAAACCACCAGGGTGCTGGCGCAAGGGTTGACCGGAGCCCAAGGCACGAGAGATGCGG
>DLVK01000520.1:0-4255 GCA_003444235.1 Rhodospirillaceae bacterium | reverse complement strand
TCTTCTCAGATGGGTGGGGTAGCGATCGCGCGCGCGGCGGATTTGGTGATTGAAAAAGCCAAAAAAATCGCCGCCCATAAAATGGAAGCTGCAGCGGCGGACATCGAATTCAACGATGGAATATTCACCGTCGCAGGAACCGATTTATCGCTACCCATCAGCGAGGTAGCGCGGGCTGCTTATGATCCGGATGAAATCCCCGATGACGAGGAACTTGGGCTCGATGAAGACATTCTTTATGAGCGGGATACCGAGTGTAATTTCCCCAATGGATGTCATATCGCCGAAGTGGAATTGGATAAAGAAACCGGTGAAATCGAAGTGGTGGCCTATAGCGCCGTCGACGATTGCGGCATCATCATCAATCCGTTGATCGTGCGTGGCCAGGTCCACGGCGGTGTGGCGATGGGGTTGGGCCAAGCGCTAACCGAACGCACGGAATACGATCCCGATACCGGTCAGCTCATTACCGGCTCCTATATGGATTACGGCATGCCGCGTGCCGACGATTTCCCCGAAATGAAGGTTGCCTTCAACATGGTCCGTAATCCGAGCAATGATCTCGGTGTCAAAGGTATAGGCGAGGGTGGGGCTTGTGGCGCACCACCGGCGATCATCGGTGCGATTTCCGATGCACTTGGCATCACCCATATCGATATGCCGGTCTCGTCGCAGGATGTTTGGCAGATATTGCAAAGCCAAAAGGCCGCAGCTGAATAATTCCTATTCGCCGGTGCCAGCGCCCGGCAGGTTCATGTAGCCATCCCGGGTTTGGGGTAGTTTTGTTTTCAGGATTCTTGAGGCGACCACTGTGCGCAGGATTTGCGCAGTACCGCCGCCAATGGTGAACATGCGCGCGTCCCGGGCGATACGTTCCATCGGATTGTTGCGGGAGTACCCGGCGGCACCGAAGACCTGTAGTGCGTCGTTGGTGACCTTGATTGCCATTTCGGAAGTGAAAATCTTTGCCTGCGCGGCTTCGTTTGCGTCGGGAAAGCCGTCTCCGGCATTGCCGGCGGCCTTGTAGCAAAGCGCTTCTGCGGCGGCGATTTGCACGGACATATCCGCCAGCATCCACTGGAGGCCTTGGAATTCGCGGATCGGTCGACCGAATTGTTCCCGTTCGTGGCTATAGGCAAGCGCCTTTTCATAGGCACCTTCCGCAAGGCCAAGCGCGACTGCTGCAGCACCGACACGTTGGGCGTTGTATGCGTTCATCAAGCCTGCGAAGCCGCGGCGCAAACCTTCCGGCGGAATAATCATCATCGCGGAGGGTACTTCCAGGTCTTCGAAAATGATCTCGCATTCGGGAATACCGCGGAGACCCATGGTCGGTTCGCGATTGCCGATAATCAGGCCTTTTGGCGTGCCGGCGTCCGGGTCGCGGACGGCGAGAAAACCGCCGATGCCTTGCTCGAAACCGTTCTCGAACACGCGTGCGAAAATAAGATGCAGGCGCGATACACCGCCTCCGGTGATCCAGTGTTTCTTGCCGTTCAAAATCCAATTGTCGCCTTTTTTTTCGGCGCGGGTGGTCATTTCGCTTGCAGCGCTGCCCGCATCGGGCTCGGTTATGCAGATCGCCGGTTTGTCACCGCTCAGCACCACATCGGCGGCCAACTTCCGTTGTTCGTCGTTACCGTATTTCATCACGGCACTGATAGCGCCCATATTGCATTCCACCGCAATCCGTCCGGTAACCCCGCAAACCTTGGCCATCTCGACGATTAATATTACCGCATCCAGAAAGGAGCGACCCTGACCGCCGAATTCTTCAGGGATCGTCATGCCGACGAAACCGGCCTCACGCAAAGCGGCGACGTTGTCCCACGGATACTCTTCGCTACGATCGACCTCGGCCGCGCGCGGCGCGATCACGGTCTCGGCGAGGTCCCGGGCTCGTGCCTGAAAGTCACGCTGTTCATCGGTTAGTGCGTACATGGTGTTCTCTCGATCCTATAGGTCCTTTGTCTCGCATTTCGTTGAGGGCGAATAGTCGTAGAGTATACCGATATCCGCCGGGTATCAGCTATCCACGGCGTAATGCATCCAGCCGGTGATGATGTATTTGCTGCCTTTGATTACCGGGCAACCGCGATGGGCGTGTGTCCATTCCGCCGGCCATATAATCACCTTGCCCTTTTCTGGCGCGATTTTTAGGCCGTAGTGAGGAAACTCGGTTTCGCCCCCTTCATCAACGTCGTTCAGATAGGCCATCCAGACCAACAGCCTGTGCAGCGTGTTCAAGGTCGTGCGCTCCGAATGCAGCTGGTTGAAATGCCCGCCGATTTCGTAACGTTGGATATTGAAGCGGCCGATGTGGATGCGAGGTGTGAAGCTGGCGATAAAATCCCATTCTTCGATGTAGGAGAGATAGCACTGGTGCAGCGAATTCATGAAGGTCATCAAAGGGACGTGATCTTCGCGTTCCAGATCCTTCGGTTCGATCACCAGGTCGGTTGAATTTTTGATGCGCTTGTTGATTCCTCCAAGGCCGATCCCGCCTTCCTGCAATTTCTCCTGATTGGCTTCGAACAGGCCGACGATGTCGTCGCAAATGCCGAGATCATCCAAACGCCAGGCGCCGATGAAATGCGGGTGGTCTGTAGATTTAATTTGAATTGAGTCCATGGAAGCCGCCGCGCAAATCTGCTCGTTATCTCAGTAAACGGCATTCCGGGTTTTCGCCTCCAGTGAACTCGATGACGCCGCAGGATTTCTGCAAGTAGTGTAACCCTTCACGATGCGACCCGCATCCTAATAGGCAGGTCCCTAGATTCTTTTGGCTTTCCTCGAAATTTGGATCGATTTCCAGCGCATTCCGATAGCTTGTTACGGCGTCTTCGAACCGGTGCAAGTCCTGATAGGCATTACCAAGATTGTGATGTGCTTCAAGGAAGGTGGAATCGATCTCGATGGCGATCTTGAACTGTTCTACCGCTTCCTCGGATCGCTCTAAAAGCCGGAGGCCGTTACCATAATTATTGAGCGCATCGAGATATCCCGGTTGGAGCCTGAGTGCGGCTTCGAAACTCTCCATTGCGGCAGTAGGATCTCCGTTTTCCAGCACCGCGAGGCCCAGTTGATTATGGCTTTCGGGGCTTTCCGCATCATGGCTGAGCGCCGTTCGATAGCAAGCAATCGCCGCTTCGAGATCGCCGAGTTCGTGATGCACTTTGCCGAGATTGTAATGGGCGTCGGCATAATCCGGCGCGGTTTCGAGGGCACGGCCAATGGTCTCTTTCGCGGCTGCGTGCTCGCCCCGTTGATACTGGGCGATGCCCAAATAGTGAAGGGCTATGGGGTGTCCGGGTTCGGTTGCAAGAATTTCGCGATAAATTGTCTCTGCGCCATCGAGGTCGCCGCTACCGTGTCGCTCAATGGCTTTTTCCAATGCTTGCATCGGATCGATTTGAGAAGAAGGTGCGGGCTCGGTCGGTTGGCTCTCGTTAGCTCGCTTCTCTTTGCGTCTACGGCGGGACATGGTTCACCTAGGGCAATTGCCGAATAGCCAAAAATTGGCGACACTTGGGCATCGGGTCTACTGGGTCGCATCGTAGCAACCTAGGAAACCCATTCATACCATTGTTTTTTTCAGCCTTTATCCAACCAAGGGGAGATAAGAAATGGCCAAGAAAACGCCTTACGAATTAGTGCCGCAATTAGGCCGGCTGCGCGACGACGTGCTGTTCGGCGATGTTTGGGAACAGCCGGAACTCAGCAAACGCGATCGTAGTCTGGTGACGGTGTCGATTCTATGTGCGCTCTATCGCACGCCGGAAATGAAGGGACATATTCAACGCGCGCTCGACAATGGGGTAACCCACGACGAGTTGCGCGGATTGATTACCCATGTAGCGTTTTATGCGGGCTGGCCCTGCGCGGTAAATGCCGGCCGAGTAGCAGCCGAAATTTTCGGTGACGACGACTAAGCAAGTCCGAAGCGGGCAGGTGCATCCACTCGCTTTTTTCAATGTCTCCAAAAATTGGAGCCGGTGAGGGGGCGGCGGTTTATTCCGCCGCTTCCGGCACCGCTTCGGCCGAGTAGTTCGGAATCTTCGAGACCGGCATATACACCTGGCCATCGAACAGACGGCGCTGGGTGCGATAGGCCGAGGTTTGTTCCACGAACCATTCGCCATCGTCTTTTTGATAGACCGTCAAATTAATGTCGATAAATCCGGACCCATGCATGACGATGACGTCTTCGTCGTCGCTCGTCGGCGTGCGCGCGAGTTCGTTTTGGATCGTGCCG